>CANODD010000286.1 GCA_947564705.1 uncultured Dorea sp.
TTTTGTGAAGATACGGGATACGGAGCTGACAGGGATGTCTGACGGGGAACTGGCGCTGTTCAGGAGACGCCGCATGGGGATGATTTTTCAGGATTTCCAACTGTTGGAAAGTCTGAATGTGAAGGAGAACATCCTGCTTCCGTTGATCTTGGACAAGGAGGACGAAGAGTCACAGGAGAGGGCTTTGAAGGATATTGTAACGGCGCTTGACATGGAACATCTGCTTTCTAAGAGAATTACGGAGATCTCAGGAGGGCAGAAGCAGCGTACGGCAATAGCCAGAGCTTTTATCCGCCGCCCGGAGCTGGTTTTTGCTGACGAGCCGACGGGAAATCTGGATCGGAAGTCGACAGAAGCGGTGATGGAATGCATGAAGAATATGAAAGAAAAGTACCATGCGGGTATATTAATCGTGACCCATGACAGTTATGTCGCTTCGCTTTGCGACAGGGTTCTGCTGTTGAAGGACGGCAACATCTCGGAGAGATCACATAACGGCGTTGCGGGTTTTCTTTCGGGAGGTGATTGGAAGTGACTTTTTCAGATATTTCCAGGAAAATGCTGTTATATCATTTTTTCAGGTATTGCCTGTATTTCTTCTGCAATTTTCTGGCCGCGGTGATTTTTTTCTGTTTTGCTTCGCTTTTTACGAATCCGGAATTTATGAACGGAGATTTGGTGGATTCCATGATATCCAGTAATATCATTTTTCCGAGCGTTGTGGCTGCGGTATTTCTGGTTCTTTATCTGCCGTTTTCGTATGCCGCGTTTTTAAATGCGAGAAAACAGGAATATGGGATATTGCTGTCCCTTGGAATGAGCCGGAGAGAAGTTGTGCGGAATATACTGATAGAAGGGGTTGTTATCTCGGCGGCGGCTTTATCTGCCGCATTGCTGATTGGTACTGTGCTGGCGTCAGGTTTTTATGGGATAACGGCAAAGATAATCGGTATCCACAAGTTGAAATGGAGATTTAGGGCGGAGCCGTATATGGTTACTGCGGTATTGTACGGAGCGGTTTCTATGGGGACATTGGCGCTGCAGGCGTGCAGAATGTATACAGGGAAGATTGTACGGCTTCTGAAAGCGCCCTACGAGACCGGTACAAAGAGAAGCTGTCCGCGGATTCTCGGTCTGCCGGACAGGGGTGTGTTCAGTCATGGGAACCATGTGATAGAGAAGGCGGCCTTAAGCCGGCACAAAACAGACTGGACAGTCAGGTATGTGACGGCATCATTCATTCTGGCGGCAATGATATTTTTCGGAGGTTTGTGTGTCTGCATCAGGCAGTCGTTTTATTATGACGTGGAAGTCTATGCACCTTTTGACGCGTTGTATGTAGAAATCCATGGTATGAATCAGGCTGAGAAAGAGGAAGTCCGGGAGATCGCCGAAGAGACAGGGAACGCTGTTACCGGGTATAAGGAAATGGTCTTTGCCAGGGACGCTGCTTTTAATTATCTGCCTGTTTCAGAAATTAATAAGAAATTCGGGTGTGATTATCAGATAGAACCGGGAGAATTTCTGAATCTTTTTCCTTATGATATGGGAGATGGGTATAAACATGAACTTATACCAGTGGATTCATGTATAATGTCGAGTGGAAACCGGCTGCGAAGCGCGGGATATGACGTCCGGATCCTGTGGAACCAGAATCCCGCATTTGCGGACAGGACGTTGATTGTAGGCGATGAAGATTTTGCTTATGCAGTTCAAAGTTCTGACTACTGGAGCGGGACAATCCATATGTTTTCTCTGGAAGACTGGAGAGCTTCGGCGGGCTTTGTGAATGGATTACAGCGGTTATTACAGGAGAGAAGTAATGTTTCTGAAAAAGAGCACGAGAGATTTTATAAGGCCTCTTCGAAGCTGGATGATTTTCAGCGAGGAAAGTTATCCGGTGATTTTTTACTCTTTGTCATGTCATTCGTGATCTTACTGCTGTATCTGGCGCAATGGATTCTGATTCATTTCCGGATTCTGGCGGAGCGGGAAGAAATGCGGAGAATGGTTCGAAGCCTGCGGCTTGTCGGGACTGCGAAAGAAGAAATCCTGCAAATTTTACGATTCAAAAATCGTGAGCGCTTCCTGCCGCAGATTCTTACCGGATGGAGCGGAGCGGGAGTTCTGATATACTTTTCGGTGCGATGTATGTACGGAATGGGAATGTTAGGAGAGTGTGTCAGCGGCGGTATGGCGCTGGTGCTTTTTCTTGGGACTATGATCTTCATTCCGGGGTATTCGCGAAGAGAATATTTACTTTACTTGTAAGAAAATGTTACGATATTCCGAAGCATCCGCTTTCACTTCAAAGCGGGTGCTTTTGTCGAATGAAGTCGAAGTTTTGGTATTGACAAAGCAACAGGAATATTGTATCATTTTTTTCACATACATATAGTTTATCATTTATTCAAATCAGATTTCTAAGAATCTGCATTGGAGGTTTTCGATACCTTCAATTCTGAAGAAACCCATTTAAAAGAAAGTGTAAAAAGTGAATATGAAAGGAGAAGATGAAGAACAAAAAAGTAATTATATTTTTATTGCTTGTACTGGGTGCGGCAGGTGTCTTAAGAGCGTGTTTTCATTCGGAAAACCCTCGGGCTGTTACTGCCGTGAGGCGGGAAGTACAGGCAGTAGCCGGCGAAAGAGAAGTAAGAGAGTCAGATAAAATTGCAGCCGCGAGGCGGGAAATAAGAGAGTCAGATAAGATTGCGGTCGTGAATCTGGACGAAGGTACAAGAAGAGACGGAAGGCAGATTAACTATGCGCAGGAACTTTCCAGATTTCCGACCATGGATTTTGAATACGCTTCTCTGGAGGCCGCAAGGACAGGGCTTGAAGCAGGAAGGTACGGAGCATATGTTATTATTCCCGCCGCTTTTTCACAGAATGTAAAGAGCATTAACATGGCGCCGCAGGTGTCGCAGTTGGAGTATGCCGTCAATAAGTCATATTCCGGCGAAGGTCAGTACAAACTCCTTTATAATGTGCAAAGTTATATTGATTCTCTTGGCAATCGTTTAAGCTATATGTATGTGGATAATATCTTAAAGGAGTTTCATGAGGCGCAGGACGGAGCGGACCGTGTAATGGAGAATGACTTAAGGGATCAAGAAGCGATTGAGAAGATCGAAGCCCGGGAGCTGGTGACGTTGGTGGAGGCGCCGGAATATCAGATGGAGGAAAATGCGCCGAAAGAACTGGATATCACGGATTATGTGAAGAGAAATGGGATGCTTACCGACGCAATGAATGCGGAATATACGAGAAATGTTCAGAATATCCAGTCGGAAGCTGCTTCACTGAGCACGGACGGTATGGCTTTGGCAGAAAGGTTAAAGGCGCTGTCTTCCAATGTGCCGGAGGTTGACCTGACCGTTGACGAGAGCGGACAGAGTATTACTGAGAAGGCAGATAGTCAGCTTCGCGCGGAATTAGAACGGCAGTCCGGGAGTATGTTAGATAAAGAAAAGATAGCTTGCTATCTAAACGGACTTCTTGAAAATAATCAGAAGATGCGGGAATATATCAAGCAGATCGGA
>CANODD010000287.1 GCA_947564705.1 uncultured Dorea sp.
CGGACGGTTCCTTCTGATGGTCCAATCATATTCAGAACGTTTGTCAGGGTCGGAAAGTACACGGTATGCCTCCAGGATTTCCTGCATCTGTTCCGTCGTATCGATTCCGTTCTTAATATTGACATCCGGATGGTATTTCTTGGCCATTTCATTTTTTGCAGCCGTAATATCTTCTAAGGATGCCTTTTCTGAAACGCCTAATATATCGTAATAATTTTTATTTTCCATACTATCCTCCAATTACTCATATATGGACGCAAACAATATTATTCTACGACAATTCAGCGGAGAAATCAATCACAATAAGAAAAGTAATCTGCCAAAGTATTGTGCCGGATTAGCCCCATTGCGTTCCAACCCCTGCTTTGAGAGCTTTTTCATAGATTATCCTGGCAGTAACCAGATCCTGAGCTCCGACACCCACCGTCTCATATACGATGATTTCGTCGTCGTTCTCCCTTCCGGTCAGATTTCCCTTGATTACGTCTCCGATATCGCCGGTAAAGTCGTCTTCGGTGATGAGACCTTCTTCTAACGGCAGCAGGATATCGCCGGATTCTGAGAGGACGGCTTCCTTAGAGTCGAAATAGATCTTGGAAGCTCTCGGCAGTATCGCAGGGTCCATCTCCTGCATATGGTGCTGGTATGCGCCTACACAGCTTATGGTGCAGCCTTTTTTGATTTTTGTTCCGTCGAATACGGGTTTGGAAGAAGGGGTAACGGTGATCAGAAGATCGGCGTCGTCGATGGCTTCATCGGAAGATCTGACTGCCGTAATCTTCGTACCGTAGGATTCTAATTCTTTCTGCATCTGTTCGGCAAAACGGACCGTTCTTTCGTAATTCAGGTCGTATACCCGTACTTCTTCTAATTTTCGAACGGCGATCATCGCTTCTAGCTGCGTAGCGGCCTGTCCTCCGGTTCCGATGAGCGCTCCGATCCGGCAGTTCTTCTTTGCCAGCAGTTCGAAAGCCGCGCCGGAGGATGCGCCTGTCCGAAGCTGCGTCACGTAAGTCCCGTCGAGGACCGCGGTTACGACGCCTGTCTTTCCGTCGATCAGAAGCACCTGTGCGGGCGACGACGGCAAGCCGTTGTCTATGTTGTGGGGAAAGATGTTAACCGTCTTTAATGACGCCGTATCCATCTCTTCTATATAAGCGGGCATGAAGAGGAAGCAGCCGTCATATTTGGGCGCCTGGATCTTCGTGCGCAGCGGCGAATCGCATTTTCCTTCTGATACAAGTGTAAATGCTTTCTTGTCAGCCTCGACGGCGTCTTGGATGGTAAATACTTTTTTGATGTCTTCTCGTGATAAAAGTAACATGATTTTCTCCTTTCTGTTTCCCTGACCGGGATCTGGCGGCCGCCCTCGCGGGAGATAGAAGTATGTCGCAAGGCGGCCGCGCTCGGCACGAGAATGTGGCAAGGCACATTCTTTTTTTTTAATTATAACAAATATTCGGCGGGTTGATAAGTATGATTTATACACAAAACAGGCGTGTCCGGAATATTCTGGATAAAAAAGGATATTTTTTGATGAATAGAGTGAAGCAGCAGATCCATTACTGGTGTGACGATACCAGAACGGGGAGGGTGACGGGCCGGAAAACCGCGGTCGCAGTTTTAGATACAGGTTTGGCGAATCATTTCGATTTAAGAGGAAGAATTCTTGCTTTCCGTGACTGTGTCAACGGCCGGAGCGGGCTTTATGACGACAACGGCCACGGTACGCATGTAGGCGGCATTATTGCAGGAAACGGAAGCTTATCCCGGGGAATGTTAAGCGGTATGGCTCCGGAGGCGGAGATTGTGGCCGTCAAGGTTCTGGATGCGGACGGGGAAGGCAGCGTTGAACAGATCCTGGAAGGTATCAGGTGGGTCCGTAAGAATCACAGACGTTATGGAATACGGATTGTCAATTTATCGGTAGGGGCGAGAAAGGATCTGGATAAGAAGAAAGAAGACTGCCTGGTAGAGGCGGTAGAGGAATTGTGGGACAGGGGACTCGTCGTGATAGTATCCGCGGGCAACTATGGCCCGGAAAAGGGCAGTATCGCCGTGCCGGGAAACAGCAGGAAGGTTATTACGGTAGGGGCTTTGGAAGAACCGGGAATGGAGAATGGATGTTCCGGAAACGGACCGACGAAGCAATGTGTCGTGAAACCAGAGGTTATAGCTCCGGGCTACCGTATCCTTTCCTGCAGCAGCCGTTATCCCGGGAGCAGGAGCGCTTATGTCAGAAAGAGTGGGACATCTATGGCAACGCCTGTAGTATCGGGGGCGGCGGCTCTCTTCATGTCCAAATATCCGGAGACGCGGAATGTGGAATTAAAACTCAGGTTCCGGGAAACCTGTGACCGCATGCCGGAAGATATGCGGCATGGATGGGGATGTGTCAGAATCGATCGTTTATTGGGAAATGAGAAAGCTCTATAAGTCTAAAAAGTAACTTTAAATCCAACCTTGTCTCTGTATCTTTTTTATGATAAGATAAGGAACATGGCAGATAGAAAAGTCCATTGTCTGCTGAAAATAACTTCATCGGCAGACAATGAAATATAGTGTTTTGAAGGAGGGGCAATATGGGAGATGAGACAGTTTCCAGGAATTTTATTGAGCAGGAGATAGACAAGGATCTGGCAGAAGGCGTTTACTCGGAGGTTTGTACCAGATTTCCGCCGGAGCCCAACGGATATCTTCATATCGGACATGCCAAGTCCATTCTTTTGAATTCCGGCCTGGCGAAGAAATATAACGGTACGTTCCATTTAAGGTTCGATGATACGAACCCGACGAAGGAGGATATGGAGTTTGTAGAATCTATCAAGGAGGATGTGAAGTGGCTGGGGGCAGACTGGAAGGAGCATCTGTATTTTGCGTCGGATTATTTTGAGGTGATGTACGAATGCGCCCTTAAGCTCATCAGGAAAGGGAAGGCGTTCGTCTGCGACCTTACTGCCGATGAGATCCGTGAATACCGTGGTACTTTGAAGGAACCCGGAAAAGACAGTCCGTACCGCGGCCGTTCGGTAGAAGAGAATCTCAGGCTTTTTGAGGAGATGAAGGACGGGAAATACAAAGATGGGGAGAAGGTTCTGCGGGCGAAGATCGATATGGCGTCTCCGAATATCAACATGCGTGATCCGGTCATCTACCGCGTGGCACATATGGCGCACCATAATACAGGGGACAGGTGGTGCATCTACCCTATGTATGATTTTGCACACCCCATCGAGGACGCGGTGGAGAAGATTACCCACTCGATCTGTACATTGGAATTTGAAGACCACAGACCCCTTTATGACTGGGTAGTCAGAGAATGTGAATTTGACCCGGCGCCGCGTCAGATCGAGTTTGCCAAGCTCTATCTGACCAATGTCGTGACGGGAAAGAGATACATTAAGAAACTGGTTATGGATGGTATCGTGGACGGATGGGATGATCCGAGGCTTGTATCCATCGCGGCATAAAGAAAGCCGATCTGGCTTATGATGAGAGGTGCACAACGCTGGCGCCGTCAAC
>CANODD010000288.1 GCA_947564705.1 uncultured Dorea sp.
ACTTGCATATTGATTTCGATGATAACTTTATGCTCTATAGCCAAATGTTTGAAAAACAAATGGAAATAATGAAAAATTGGTGAACGTTCTATAAAACGGAATTTTATTTGAAGTCTATTTAAAATGAAGGATATAAAAAATAAATATGCAAAAATATCTTGACAATTTTGGCGTATCATCGTACTATAACATATAGCGGCCAGGGGAGGGGCATCTTTTTTGACGCCTGATACATTCCCCGAAAACGCCGGAGATTTTTTGAAGAATTAAAATAATTTTGGGAGGGAGTTCTTGATATGGCGCCGTATAATAAGTTGAGCAAAGAGAAGTTGAAGAATCTGAAAAGTGATCTTGAGAAGCAGTTCGAAGAGATTAAGAAAAAAGGATTAAAACTTGATATGTCCCGGGGGAAACCGTCCAAGGCTCAGTTGGATCTCGGGCTTGGGATGATGGACGTCCTGGCCAGTGATTCTGACCTGGTAAGTTCTGACGGCATCGACTGCCGGAATTATGGCGTCCTTGACGGGATCAGCGATGCAAGAAAACTGCTGGCCGATATGTCAGAGGTGCCGGAGCGCAGCGTTATCATATACGGGAATTCCAGCCTGAATGTAATGTTCGACACGGTGTCCCGTGCTATGACGCATGGATTTATGGGGAGTACGCCGTGGGCGAAACTTGATAAAGTAAAGTTTTTATGTCCGGTGCCGGGATATGACCGTCATTTCGCGATTACGGAGTTCTTCGGGATCGAGATGATCAATGTGCCGCTTCTGGAGACAGGGCCGGATATGGATATGGTGGAGGAACTGGTGGCGAAGGACCCGTTGATCAAGGGTATCTGGTGCGTGCCGAAGTATTCGAACCCGACAGGTATCTCTTATTCGGACGAGACGGTCAGAAGATTTGCAAGGCTTCAGCCGGCTGCCAAAGATTTCCGTATTTTCTGGGACAACGCATACTCCATCCATCATTTGTACGATGATAAGCGGGTGGTTGTTCTGGAACTTCTGAATGAATGTATCAAAGTGGGGAATCCGGATATCGTGCTGAAATTCATCTCCACTTCCAAAGTGTCCTTCCCGGGCTCAGGAATCGCAGCACTGGCTGCTTCCAGAGGGAATCTGGAGGATGCAAGACGCTATATGAAATATCAGACCATCGGTCATGATAAATTGAACCAGCTTCGCCATGTGCGTTTCTTCGGGGATATGCTGGGCGTCTATGAGCATATGAGGAAACATGCTGCTATTCTGAGACCGAAGTTTGAGAAGGTAGACGAGGTTCTGGAGAAAGAGCTTGGAGGTCTGGGAATCGGAACCTGGACGAAGCCGCTTGGCGGGTATTTTATATCCTTTGATTCGATGGAAGGATGCGCGAAAGCGATCGTTGCAAAGGCGAAGGAAGCCGGTCTTGTGATGACAGACGCGGGAGCGACCTATCCGTATGGAAAGGATCCGCGGGATTGTAATATCCGCATCGCCCCGTCATTCCCGACCGTGGAGGAATTGGAGCTGGCTGCAAAGATCTTTGTACTCAGCGTGAAGCTGGTTAGTATTGACAAGCTGCTGGATGCTTAGGGAAGAATCGGCAAGTGCTGACAAGCTGCCGCACAGTGCCGCATATAGTATGCTTAAGCCGGAATAAGATATAAGAAGTCAACCAACGTTGGCATAATCAGGGCAGGAAAAATTGTGACATCAGAAATGTTGTCTGCGGTTTTTCCTGCCTTTTATAATTCTGTATTTATCCAAATAACGGCGTGGAGAAGTATCTTTCCGCCGTGTCCGGAAGGATGGTTACGACAGTCTTCCCTTTCCCAAGTTTCTTTGCCATCTTAATGGCGGCTGCAACGTTTGTTCCGCTTGAGATGCCGCACATCAGGCCTTCCAGTCTGGCCAGGTCTTTGGATGTCCGGAGAGCTTCTTCATCGGTAATGATCGCGATGTCTTCATAGATATGCTGGTTCAGTACCTTTGGAACGACGCCGTCGCCGATTCCCATCTGGATATGGGTTCCCACCGTGCCGCCTGCAAGGATCGCGGCATTCTCCGGTTCGACAGCCCAGATTGTGATGTCAGGATTCAGGGCCTTCAGGGTCTCGCCGATCCCGGTGATAGTTCCGCCGGTTCCGATGCCGGAACAGAATCCATGGATCGGGCCGGCTACTTGTTCTAAGATCTCAAGACCGGTATGGTAGCGGTGTACCATGGGGTTTGCCTCGTTTTCAAACTGCTGCGGTACGAATACTTTGGGGTTTTCTTCTGCCATGCGGTTTGCCGTGCGGACACATTCATTAATGCAGTCGCCGATATTTCCGGCGTCGTGGATCAGGATTACTTTAGCGCCGTAATGTTCTACAAGAAGGCGTCTCTCCTGGCTTACGGAGTCCGGCATGATGATGACGGTCTCATAACCCTTTACGGCTCCGACCAGCGCAAGACCGATTCCCTGGTTGCCGCTTGTGGGTTCCACGATAACGGAATCTTTCTTCAAGATACCGGCTTCTTCGGCTTTGGTAATCATATTGTATGCGGTTCTGGTTTTTACCGAGCCGCCGACATTCAGTCCTTCGAATTTGACCAGGACCCGGGCGGAGTCTTCGGAAACCATACGATTGAGCTGTATGATTGGGGTCCGTCCCATTGCTTCTAATACATTTTTATAGATCATAACGTATATATCCCTCTGCTTTCATAAGATTCTAATACTTGCATATGCATAATAACTGCTTGCAAATAAATTACATTTATCATTATACAAAAGAAAAAATTGTGTGTACAGTAAAATATGCCGGAAACTGTCAAAGTGTGAAAAGTCACTAAAACTGTAAAAACACGGAAAACATAGGAAAAACATAGGAAAAACAAAAGAAAGACTTGCTTTTTAGGGTGGGATATGGTACGCTATTTGAGCGAATGGAAGAAGGTCTTTTTTTTATGCCTAAAAAGGGCAGCCTCGCAAGCTGCCAGGTAACACGTCAATGAAGAAATATAAAGCGAGGTGGAAGTTGTGCGTACAAGAATCACATTGGAATGTACAGAATGCAAGCAGCGTAATTACAACATGACGAAGGATAAGAAAACACATCCTGAGCGCATGGAGACAAAAAAGTACTGCAGATTCTGTAAATCTCACACATTGCACAAGGAAACAAAATAGTCGCTGTAAAGGAGTGGTTGTCATGAGCGAGAAGACACAGAAGACACAGAAGCAGAGCTGGTTCAAAGGTGTCAACAGCGAGTTCAAGAAGATCATATGGACAGATAAGAAGACAGTGGCAAAGCAGACGGGAGCGGTTGTTTTTGTATCCGTAGCGTTGGGTGTGATTATTGCGATTGTTGATTTCGCGGCTCAGTATGGAGTGGATCTACTGGTCAGGTAACGTTGAGGGTCTGCAGGCAGGAAAGGTGAGTTTATGTCAGAAGCAAAATGGTATGTAGTGCATACCTATTCCGGGTATGAGAACAAAGTAAAGGCCA
>CANODD010000289.1 GCA_947564705.1 uncultured Dorea sp.
GGCCTTATATCACATTTCTGTTCGTAGACTCGCAAACTTTGCTCCCGCACTTCCTCCCCCGTCACCGGAATATCCTCGCTGCGGAAAGACAGCCGTCCCATAGACACCCGAAGACGGCTTCCGTCTTCATTCAGGAAGGTTACCTCAACCGGACCGTTCCCTGTATACAATCGAAAATTCTTCTTCTGTATATAGCTTGCGTCCTTTAAATATTTTGCAAAGATCCGTACTCCGTTTCCGCTGGTCTCCGATTCGCTTCCGTCCGGATTCCATACCTTGACATGCATCCCGTCCTCCTCAAGGATCGGTCCCTCCAAGATTCCATCAGAACCAAGGCCCGCGTTCCGGTCGCAGATCATCTTCACATTCTCCGGATTCAATTCCAGCTCATTTTTATTCGGATCGAACACAACATAATCATTACCAAGCCCATGGTAACGCTCTAATACTACCTTCATATCATACCTCCATATCCCGTCCGGGTTTTAAACTCTATGTACATCATAACAGGCATTATTCCCCTTTTCAACATAATTCCGGAACTTTATCCTGTTTTGTTTATCTTGTCTGTTACAATTCACACCCATGCCAGATTCTATAAATCTTTTATTCTAGGAATGTGTGAATTGCAACCGGAACTGCGCAGCAACTATCTTGTTTCTAAAAACTCTCTCTCCTTTTGCGCCGTCCCGTCATCCGGATATTCGGAGATATATTTATCCAGCTCCACTTTAGCGCTCTCCCAGTCTTCCGCCCGTTCATACGCCACAATCATATTATACTTCATCTCCTGCTCCATCTCGGCGCTGTTGCCCTCCGTTCCGATGCCAAGGCGAAAATAATTCTGGGCGGACACCGGATTGTCAAGCTTCAACTCACAGCTTCCGATAAAATTGTAAAGCGTCCCCGTTTGCTGCGCCTCATTCTCCAGTGCGTCTAAAAATGCTTCTTTTGCCCCTTCATAGTCCTTCTGTTCCCATCTGGCAATTCCGATTCCTCTGTAAGCATCTCCTATATTCACGCCGGCTTCCACCGCTTCTTCAAACGCCTCCGCCGCCTCTTCATACTGACCTTCTTCCAGGTATTCCACTCCCTTCTCGGCAGGATTCCCCTGACAGCCCGCGAGCAGGAGCCCTGTCAGAAATACAGCTGTTATTCTTCCTATATACTTCATAGTTCCTCCTATACGGTATACTTCGCCACACTCGTAGAGTTCAGGATTGCGACAAGCATAACCCCAACCTCCGACAGGATGGCCTCCCACATATTGAACCACCCCGTAACTGCAAGCACCAACACCAATACTTTTATGAACAGCGCAAACGTAATGTTCTGGTTCACAATTTTAAGTGTTTCTCTCGCTATCTTAATAGCGTCTACAATTCTTGGCAGTTCATCTTCTATCAAAATAACATCCGCCGCTTCAATCGCGGCAGACGCCCCTGTCGCTCCCATCGCGATTCCTACGTCTGCCCTTGCAAGAATAGGCGCGTCGTTAATTCCGTCTCCCACACAGACCAGACGTTCTCCATTCCCCTGGATACTCAAGAAATCTTCTACATGCTCTAATTTATCCTCCGGCAGAAGGTTTGTATATGCATAATCCATCTCAAGTTCTCTGGCAATCGGAATACTGGCTTTCCCCGTATCTCCGGTAAGCATAACCAAAACTGCGCCGCACTTATCCTTCAGATACCGGAACGTATCTCTCGTATCTTCCTTTATCGAATCCTTAATCACAATATATCCCGCATACAATCTTCCGACTGCGACATAAAGTACCGTTCCATCCTGATCCACCTCCGCACAGAATATATTCTGTCTGTCCATCAGTTTTTTATTTCCTACATAGACCCTCTGCCCTTCAAACATGGCGCTTACCCCATATCCCGGCATCTCCTTCATCCCGTATACTTTCCTCTGGTCAACATGCCTTCGGTATTCTTCTAATAACGACTGTGCGATCGGATGATTCGAATAAGACTCCACATGCGCCGCAACCCGCAGAAGCTCCTCCCTTGTCATATGAAACGCCCTGACGTCCGTTACTTTGAACACTCCTTCTGTCAGCGTACCCGTCTTGTCAAATATAAACGTATCTGCCTTCGCAAGATCCTCCAGATAATTTCTTCCTTTCACCACGATTCCCTGTCGTGCCGCCGACGCAATTCCTCCAAGAAACGCAATCGGGATAGACAGCACCAAACCGCACGGACATGCCACCACGAGGAAGATCAGCCCCCTGTATATCCATGTATCCCAATTCCCATAAGAAAAAGTCAGCGAAGGATAGGCCATAACTGCCAGCGAACACAACAGCATAACCGGCGTATAGATTCTCAGAAAACGCGCGATAAAATGCTCGCTGTCCGCCTTACGCTCCTGTGCTTCTTCCACCATCTTCATGATCCTGGCAACGGCAGAATCTTCGTATGTCTCAAGAACTCTGGCCTCTACGGCGGCGCTTAAGTTAATACACCCGCTGTATATCTTATCGCCTGCCCCCACCGGAAGCGGCTCGGCTTCCCCCGTCAACGTCTTCATGTCTATATCTGATATCCCGAATGTAACCATGGCATCCGCAGGTATTCTCTCCCCAGGCTTGATTATGATCAGATGTCCCGGCTTAAGCGCCGCCGGGTCCACCTTAAATTCTCGCCCATGCACAATCCTCGTAGCATACTCCGGCCGAATATCAATCAGCCCCTGGATTTCCCGCTTCGTATTATCCGTCGTATACGCCTCGAACAACATTCCCAGTTCAAATAATAACATGACAAATACGCCCTCTGTATATCTTTCGATTCCAAGAGCGCCGATTGTTGCAAGAATAATCAATGTATATTCCGTCAGGAACCTCTTCTGCATCATATTCTCTTCTAATCTTCGGAACGATTCAAATCCGATGATCAGATATGCAAACAGAAACCAGCCAAATATGATCCTTTCATCCAGAATATAATCCGTATCTGCAATCACTGCCCCCGCATACACGATCACTCCCACGATATAGATGATGCATCTTCTTTTCAACTGCTTCGTCATGCCACTTTTCCCTTTGATAACTTCAACAACTGCTTTTTATTATATGATGTCTATTCCGTAATATGTTCCATCCCCTGGCTGATAATCGTCTGAATATGCCCGTCGGCCAGCGAATAGTACACCGTCTTCCCGTCTCTGCGGTTCTTAACCAGTTTCATCTGCTTCAGTACCCGAAGCTGGTGGGATATTGCCGACTGCGTCATATCCAGGACCTCGGCAAGATCGCAGACACACATCTCTGATTCCAATAATACACACAGGATCTTAACTCTTGTGGAATCCGCAAATACTTTATAAAAATCTGCAAGTTCATTCAGCAATTCTTCCCTGGGCAGCTTCTCCCAAACTCTTGATACGGCATCCTCATGGACACATGTTACATCACAGCATTCAACCTCTGTTCCCTTCATATATCCTTCCTTTCACTCAC
>CANODD010000290.1 GCA_947564705.1 uncultured Dorea sp.
GCGATATTTAATTCAATGGGGGGCGTTGCTTTAAATTTTGATTTGTTTTCTTCAAAATATAATTCACAGGCATTATTCTCCGGAATAATATCTCTTCCCAGAAATTGTCCCCATATTTTTTCTTCCTGGAGTACAAGCCCTTCCGTCAGAATCATATTGCCGTCATTGTCCAGTATCGGCTCAAGGCCGAACATATCGTGATAAAATCGTCTGGATTTTTCGATATCCTTCACGGCAATCAATACATTTTTCAATTTCATCGGCTCCTACCCTCTTTCTATGAATCGGTTAACATCTTTATCATCCGGTACTCATCCCTGTAACTGCCGTCGTCATACTTAAGCGCACGGATATTTCTCCCGGTTTCTTTGAAGCCAAAATGCTCGTACAGCCTTCTTGCCTTATCGTTTCCGTCGACTACCTCCAGTTCTACTTGCTCATACCCCATATCTTTTGCCAAAGAAAAAGAATACTCCATCAATGCTGAACCAATGCCCAGTCTCCAATAGATTTTTTTAAGAGCAATTGCAAAAGTACATCTGTGACAGACACGCCGTATGCCGCCAACGGATGAAATGGCGCTGTTTCCGGCAACAATACCTTCTACTTCCGCAACAACCATGATCTCCCGGGGATGTTTTCTTATTTTTCTTATAAGACGCTCCTCATCCTCGATCGTATACGTGACTTCATCCTCATTCCTAAGAAGAAAAGGCGTCTCCGAAGACACGGTCCGAAGATATTCAAGCATGGCTTCTGCATCCTTCTCTTCAACGGACCTGAGTATACATCTGCGGCCGTCTTTTAAATGAATCTCTTTCGTTTCAAAAACCATTTCTGTCGTCCTTCCTGTTTCCCTGTCTATTCTTTCAACTTTTTTTCATACCGACATCTTTCCTCTATTCTTCCGACTCTTTTTTCATGCCGCCGTCTTTCTTCTTTTGATACACGGACAGCAGTTTGTCCAGGTAAACCGATTTAAACTGCCTGCTCGCCAGCGCCTGCTTCATCGGCGGCAAACGTAAGATCGTTCCAAATACGGCTGCCATTGCCCGGTGGTTGGCAAACGCCTGATTATCAAAGATCAGATTCTGCAAGGTTCCCTTCTCAATCGCCTGCAATACAAACCGGTGGGTGCTGTTTACCGGCGTGATCACCTGTATCGGTCTGTGCTCCAGCGTTATCGCCTTTGTCGGACAGTTCCGGGCGCATACGCCGCATCCCAGGCAGATCTCTTCGTCGATCACCGGCTTCTTTTCCTCCATCGAGATCGCCAGGATCGGACATACCTTCGCACACTTCCCACAGCCGATACAAGTCTCCGGCGATATCTTCGGAATATAATTTGTCGTCGCCACCGGCTGCATCGGACTGAATCTTCTGGCTGCCTGCAATGCCTCGCAGCAGCAGCCGCAGCAGTTACAGATGAACGCAGGATGCTCCCTTACATTCTCTCCGATCTGCACCAGATTACTTTCATAAGACAGTTCAAGCACTTCCTTTGCCTCTTCTTTGGAAATAAGCCTGGAATAGCCGCCATGCTCTGACAGGGACCTTGCAACATTGTCGAAAGTCAGGCACACGTCCCATGGCGCGTCGATCTCGCAGGGATGCCCCGCGTGGTACATCTTATGCCTGCAATAGCAAGTCCCAAGACCGATATACTCCGCTTCTTCCACAATATGCGTCGCTCTCTCATAGTCCAGGATATGGTTCGTCTTATCATTCATGAGCACCGGCTCCTGCACAAAGACACGCCCAAGCCTTGTCTCCGTAGCAAAGAACAGGTCTTTGACAAAATCCTCTTCCACATTCATATACTGATAATACAATTCGCTCAGATACTTCTGGTCAATATCTCCTCTGGTCCGCATCAGCGCGAACTCGATAAAACCAGCCATCGGAGGCGGCATCACAAACTGCCGCTGGCCATGGTATTCAGAATCCACCAGAAGCGCCTTCTCACAGAGATGATCCAGCAGTTTTTCCGCCTTTGCCTCGGTGGTATTCCAGATCTTTGCCGCTTTTTTCAGAGTAAAGGGACGTACCGGAAGAAGGGCTACCCATTTTGCCTCCTTCTCCGTATACAGCACCTGCAGAATTTTATACAGTGACTCCGACGGCGGCGCCCCTTGTGTAAACCAATTGATACGTTCCTCCAAATTCTTATATGCATCCTTCGTTGTCAAATGTCCCATCTTGTCTTACCTCCTGTATAACATAATATCTGAAATCCTCCAATTAATCAAATAGAATTATAACATATTCATCTTAGGTGTTTCTTGATTTTCTGGCACAACTGCGCAGTTATTATCTGAAGAGAGATACGAAAGGCATAATTACTTTTCAATCCGTTATTCTTGCGGGCGTATATGATATTAAAAATCTGAGAAGAAAGATTCGTACCGAGACAGACCACAAAATGAACAGCCCCTGGAACATCGCGGCTGATTTTGAGGTAGATATGAGTTTATCCAGAGACGACATCATGAGAATGCTTAAAGAGTACGAATCAGACGAAAAGACTGTCTGGACCAGGGAAGGTCTTCTTACGTCTGTCCGTCTGTTACTGACAGAAAACAATACGCTGTTTGAATCGCTGATCGGCAAACTCGCCGATTATCCGGAATTGGAGCAGATACTGAAAGAATTGCTTTTCTTTGGCAAACCTGTCACATATAACCCGACGAATCCGGTCATTGGTCTTGCAGTAATGTTTGGATTTGTGAAAAATGAAGACGGAAAAGTCATACCGGCAAACCGTATTTTTGACACACTGTTGTACAATCATTTTCTCTCCCTGGATGAGTTGAAGACTTCAGATATATATAAAGCATCCTTACTGGATAAGAATATGTTTGTGCAGGACGGACATCTGGATATGCGTAAAATCCTGGAGAGATTTGTGATACATTTTCATGATCTGTATGGAAACAGGAAAGAAACATTTCTGGAGGAAGAAGGGCGGCGCTATTTTTTGCTTTATCTTCGGCCTATTATCAACGGAACCGGAAATTACTATGTAGAAGCCCGCACCCGGAGCCTGGGAAGAACGGATATTATCATTGATTATCTTGGCGAACAATTCGTGATTGAGACGAAGATATGGCGGGGAAATGAATATAACCTTCGTGGAGAACGTCAGTTAACGGAGTAATAGAAATCCATGGAAAACGCGTGATCGAGGCTGTTGTATAGTTTCCTAATATCACCCCGGCAGGGAATACTTTTCCCTGCTCGCTACTCGCCCCTCGTCCCGTGCGCCGCCTTAGCTGCATATTTTCTCAGCACGGGGCTGTGCATAAAAAATAGAGCGCCATAAGCGCTCTATTCGTTGCACATTATTAATTATACTTGCGTTTTCTAGCAGCTTCAGACTTTTTCTTACGTCTTACGCTCGGCTTTTCGTAATGTTCTCTCTTACGAATCTCCTGCTGAATACCAGCCTTCGCACAGTTTCTTTTGAATC
>CANODD010000291.1 GCA_947564705.1 uncultured Dorea sp.
GTGCAAATGCCATAACCCAAAATACCGAAATCCCTTTTTTCATTTTCCTGTTAACCATACTTTTCCTCCTTTACATTTTGAGCTTTTATACGTTATATTATATACATTTATTCAAATTATGCAAATATAATTTTCTCTTTTTTTACATTTATTTTTATTTTATGCACATTTTGCACATTTTTATAGTTTAAATGTTTGTCAACCTGATTCTCCTCATTCTTCAGAATTAAACAATCTTGGATACCACCCAATAAAATCACCGATATTTCTTAATTTTTTTTCAAATTACCCAAAATATATTTTATCTTATCCCAAAATCATGTAAGATAAGAGATATGCTGATTAAAACGAAAGAGGAACGCTATGACCAGAAGAGAGATCAAAACAAAAGCAAGACAGGCGCTGAAGAAGCATTACATGATGCTGGTGATGGTGAGCTTGATTGCAGTATTTTTGGGGCTGCAAAGTTCAAACTTTGACAATTTTGTGAGGATGTATTCCCCGGAGGAGGCGGAGACGGAGACGGAGACGGTTCCGGGAACAGCGGCGGAGACGGAGACAGGAACGCCGCAGGAAACGGAGATGAAAGCAGACACGAGGGTAACCATGGGAAGTACAGGGCTTATGGATGTGCTGCGGCAGACCATGTCCGGAAATACCGAGAAGGGAAGAGAACTTTCGGAAGCGCTGAAGAAGAAGAAAATCGAACACGCTAAGGATGGCAACAAAATATTGGGAGGAAGCCGGGGCGCGTTATCTAAGGTAGTCAACGGGATAACGTCCGGCTCTTTATTCGTTGTATTCGTATCAGGCATCAATTCCCTGTTCGGTTCAGAAAATCTGGGCAGCCTGATCCTGGTCGCGCTGGCATGCGCAGGTGTGACAGGTTTCTATCTCCTGATCGTCAATACCTATACGGTGATATCAGCCCGGATGTTCCTTGAAGGGAGATGCTATGAGAAACTTCCGATACAGCGTTTCGTATTTTTACTGCGTGTAAAGAGATGGCTTAAGGTTTCGATGGCGATGCTTCGGTACAGCATCTATCAATCACTGTGGATACTTACAATCGCAGGCGGTGTGATCAAGTACTATTCTTATGCACAGGTTCCTTACATTCTGGCAGAGAATCCTGATCTTACCGGCAGGGAAGCCATAACCCTTTCCAGGAAAATGATGAAAGGGCACAAGTGGGAGTGCTTTTTACTGGATTGTTCGTTTATCGGATGGAGCATTCTGGGCGCATTTACCTTTGGACTTTCCGAGATACTCTACTCGCTTCCCTACCGGTCGGCCGCTTTCTGTGAATATTATGCAAAACTGCGCAGACAGGCGAAAGAAACCGGGATTCCGGGAGCAGAGCTTCTTGACGACAGATATCTGTATGAAAGAGCGCCGGGGGATGTGCTCTTAGAGACATACCTGGATGTGATGGAGTGGACGGAAGATACGGAGCTTAGCAAGAACCAACCGGAGGGGATACGCGGTATTCTTGCGGATTGGTTCGGTATATTACTCTCGAACTCAGAAAAAGAACGGGTTTATGAAGATAAACGGGAGCAGCGGATCCGCATCGATATGCTTAAGGATGCGGCAGAGGGAAGAGTGTATCCCAGAAGACTTTCTCCGTTCCCGGAGGCGGCAAAGCAGAAAAAGGTGGAATCATTCCATTATATGCGGCACTATTCGATCTGGTCCCTGGTGCTGTTATTCTTTATCTTTTCCTTTATCGGATGGTGCTGGGAGGTGAGCCTGCACCTGATACTGGACGGAGTATTTGTGAACCGGGGCGCTCTCCACGGTCCCTGGCTCCCTATCTACGGCGCAGGCGGAATCCTGCTTCTTACGCTGCTCAACCGGATTCGGAATCATCCGGTCAAAGAATTTTTCTGTATCATCTTCGTATGCGGGATGGTGGAATACTGGACGTCTTATTATCTGGAGACAGTCTACAACGGAAAGAAATGGTGGGATTACAGCGGATATTTCCTGAACCTGAACGGCCGGATCTGCGCCGAAGGCCTGCTGGTGTTCGGAATCGGCGGGATGGCGATCGTCTATATCGCGGCCCCGCTTCTGGATAACCGGATCAGAGAGATGAAAAAGCAGATATTAATATGGAGCTGTCTTGCGTTGTTATGCCTGTATGCTGCGGACTGTGCCTATTCTGCCGTACATCCAAATGAAGGAAAAGGAATCACCGATTATAATGATGCTTCTGTAAGAGGAATGGAATACGAAACAATACATATTTATGTTTGCCGAAAAACAAGGGATATGCTATACTAACAGCAGCAGAAAACGGCATAATTTTTGTGCCTGGTTTCAGAATTTAATAAGAGCGATACAAGGAGGAGATATTGATGAGATTAGTAACACGTTCCGATTTTGATGGTCTGGCATGCGGAGCCCTGCTGCTGGAGGCGGGTATCATTGACTGCTGGAAATTTGCCCATCCAAAGGATATCCAGGACGGACTGCTGGATATCGGCGAGAATGACTGCCTTGCCAACGTACCTTTTGTCGAGGGCTGCGGACTCTGGTTTGACCACCATTCCAGCGAACACGAACGGTTGGAGCTGGAAGGCAAATACAAGGGGGAGAGCCGCATCTGCCCGTCCTGCGCGCGGATCATCTATGAATACTACGGAGGAAGGGAACGTTTCCCACAGTTTGATGATCTGATGGAAGCGGTTGATAAGGTAGACTCCGGCAACCTGACAATTGATGAGGTCATGAATCCGAAGGGATGGATTCTGGTCGGATTCCTGATGGACCCCCGGACCGGCCTGGGACGCTGGAGGCAGTTCTCCATTTCCAATTATCAACTGATGGAGAAGCTGATGGAAGCATGCCGCACTATGTCCACCGAGGAAATCCTGGCTCTGCCCGACGTACAGGAGCGTATCGAGGTCTACAATGAGCAGACAGAAAAGTTCAAAGAGATGGTTTCCGGGCATACGAAGATCGACGGCAATCTGATTATTACCGATCTGAGGCATGTAGACCCAATCTATACCGGCAACCGTTTCATGATATACAGCATGTATCCGGAGCAAAACATCTCCGCGTGGATCGTCAGCGGACGCGGCGGACAGGGCTGTTCTGCCGCAGTAGGCTACAGTATCCTGAACAAAACATCCGACGTTAATGTCGGAAGCCTGATGCTGAAGTACAACGGCGGCGGGCACAAGAAGGTCGGCACCTGTCAGTTCAGCAATGAAAACATGGACACAGAGCTGCCAAAGATGCTTGAAGAACTGAGTGCGCTTGCAAACAAAGATAAATAGCAGAGATTATTTGCCGGCAAAATAATGCTGCAATCGAGTAGGAGGTAGGTGATTAGTTCACCTACCGACCTCTCACACCACCGTGCGTACCGTCCGGTACACGGCGGTTCCTCAGTTTACGCTGTGACAGAT
>CANODD010000292.1 GCA_947564705.1 uncultured Dorea sp.
GCCCCTGAATTGTCTGCTTAGAGATATCCTTCCGATTCAATCTGCTGTATGTTGGGAAGGGTGTGAAAAGTGACGGTGTAAAAATCAGGTGTAAAAGTCAGGAAAGAAAAGTATTGTAAAAATTGTATCTGGAAGATATAATAGAAAGGGTCGATTAGATTATCTAAGCGGGTTGTTCAATTATTAAGGAAGAAAGAATATGCAGGAGGAATAATAATTATGTACGAGTTATTTAAGTCCGGAACGGATATTATATTTTACGCGGTGGCGGCGGTCGCTATCATTGGCGCTGTGATTAAGATAGTAAAGTCCAAGAAGGATAAGGACAAAGACGAAAGCGAATCAAAGTAACGATTAGATTCCGGAAGAGTGTGGGTTATACCAGTATGTAGTAAGAAGGAGTAAGAAGAACATGGAAAATCAAAAACAACGAGTATATGACGCGCTGGATAAACTCAAGATTAAGTATGAGGTAGTAGAGCATGAACCTGTACACACGATGGAAGACATGGACAGGCTTGGTCTGCCTGAGAAGGGGACGCTTTGTAAGAATCTGTTTCTGAGGGATTCCAAGGGAAAAAGGCATTTCCTGGTGACCTGTGAGGAAAGCAAGAAGGTGGATTTAAAAGCGCTTGGCAGACAATTGGGCGGCGGGAACTTAAGTTTTGCCTCTGAAGACCGTTTGGAGAAGTATCTCGGACTTAAGCAGGGCAGCGTGTCTCCGTTTGGTCTGATGAATGATAAAGATCATGCGGTGGAATTTTTTATCGACAAGGATCTGAGCAGATGTAAGAGTCTTGGAGTCCACCCTTTGGAGAATACGGCGACCGTATTCCTGTCCTTTAAGGATCTGGATAAGTTTCTGTGGGATCTGGATGTAGATGTTGTAAAGGTTAAGCTGTAATAAGTGCATGAAATTTAATACTTTTTTTATTGCATGTTTCATAGATGAGAAGTAGAATAATCTGGTACATCTTACAAGAGATAATAGATATGGAAAGGCGAAGACAGATATGGAACAGCAAAACAGACAGGTTCCGCCCATGACGCCGCCGGAAAGTTACGGTAAGCGCGTCTGGCATATATGGGGACCGATTGTGATAAAGTGGATAATTGGGATGGGCGTCGGCATGATTGCCTTGGGGGTGCTGTCGACGATGTATATGATGACGGATCAGGAAGCCGCTATGGCTGCGATGCAGGATGAAGACCAGATGATGGAATTATATGGCAGGATTATGGAGAAATATCTTAGTTTTGCCACGATGATAGAGGCGGTGGGCGCATTTATTACGATTCCTGTCATGTGGTTTCTCTTCCACAGAGACCGTGTAAAAGAGAGGCAGATGGGAATTATTCCCAACAAGAAAGCGCCTCTTTGGAAATATGCGGCGGGACTTCTCATGGCGGCGGCATTGAGCCTGGGACTTAATAATCTGATCATTATAGGGAATCTGTCCGTGATGAGCGAATCTTATGAGGCAACGATGGACGCTCTTTATTCGGCGCCGCTTCTGGTGCAGATCATATCATTGGCAGTGTTGGTTCCCATCAGCGAGGAGTTGGTATTCCGCGGTCTGCTTTTCAAACGTCTGAGAGAAAGAGGAACATACATGCAGGCAGCGCTGTATTCCGCAGTGATATTCGGGGTGATGCATGGGAATCTGATTCAGATGCTATATGGGTTTATCCTGGGAATGATGCTGAGTTATCTCTGTGAGAAATATGGATCGGTGAAAGCGCCGATAGCGGCTCATATAGTTATGAATCTGTTATCGTTACTGGTGACGGAGTATGAACTGGCAGAATGGATGACAGAGAGTAATATACGAATTGGGATCATTACGATAATATGTGCGTTCGTCGCATCGACGATGTTCGTATTGGTCCAGAGAATTGAAGAAAGGCCGGATATATCCGGTACATCGGAGGAGAACGAAGGGGTTGTCGCTTGATGCGGCGCCCCTTTTTCATAATATTAGGAAACTTCGTTCCCCATATTATGAAGATCATCCGGGAGGACGATATAAGAATTGTTGGATTCCATGGGACAGATTAATCAAATGAGTATAAATAATCTGTTAATAAAGGTGGAACGTATGAAATATCGAATAATCTGACAATTATGGAAGAAGTTTATATTTACAAGAGTAGAAAAAAGTAGTATAGTTGTAAAAAAGTAAAGAAAGGGACAGATAGATGAAAGGACAAATAATGAACGAGCAGGCTGGGTTATACCGTCCGCAGTTCGAGCATGATAATTGCGGGATCGGCGCAGTCGTTAATATCAAAGGTCGAAAGAGCCACAGTACGGTGGCGGACGCCTTGAAGATTGTAGAGAATTTGGAACATAGGGCCGGCAAGGATGCCGAGGGCAAGACGGGCGACGGAGTTGGAATCTTATTACAGATTTCACATAAGTTCTTCTCCAGGGTCTGTAAGCCTCTCGGCATTCTTTTGGGTTCTGAGAGAGATTATGGAGTCGGCATGTTCTTCTTCCCGCAGGATGAGCTGAAGCGGAATCAGGCGAAGAAGATCTTCGAGGTGATCGTAAAGAAAGAGGGTATGAATTTCCTGGGGTGGAGAGAAACGCCGGTAAGACCGGAGGTGCTGGGAAGCCGCGCGGCGGCCTGTATGCCGTGTATTATGCAGGGGTTTATCGAACGTCCGAAGAAGGTAGAGCAGGGGATTGATTTTGACAGGCGTCTCTATGTGGTGCGCCGTGTCTTTGAACAGAGCAGCAACGATACTTATGTGGCGTCTCTTTCCAGCAGAACGATCGCTTATAAAGGGATGTTCCTGGTGGGACAGCTTCGGTCTTTCTTTGAGGATTTGCAGGATAAGGATTATGAATCCGCGATTGCTCTGGTACATTCCAGATTCAGTACCAATACGAATCCAAGCTGGGAGCGGGCTCATCCGAATCGTTTCATCGTACATAACGGAGAGATTAATACGATCCGGGGAAATGCGGATAAGATGCAGGCCAGAGAGGAGAATATGGAATCCGAACATCTGAAAGGGGAACTGCATAAGGTTCTTCCGGCGATCAACAGTTCCGGTTCGGATTCGGCGATGCTTGATAATGCGATTGAGTTTATGGTCATGAGCGGGATGGATCTGCCGCTGGCAGTTATGATTGCGATTCCGGAGCCATGGGCGAATACGAAGAGTATTTCCCGGAAGAAGAGAGATTTCTATCAATATTATGCGACGATGATGGAGCCGTGGGACGGTCCGGCGTCGATCCTGTTCAGCGACGGAGATTGTATGGGAGCCGTTCTTGACAGGAATGGTCTTCGCCCTTCCAGATATTATATTACGGATGATGATACGCTGATTCTTTCATCTGAGGTGGGCGTTCTGGATATTGATCCGGGCAGGATTCTGATCAAGGAGCGCCTGCATCCGGGGAAAATG
>CANODD010000293.1 GCA_947564705.1 uncultured Dorea sp.
AGTGGGAAAAGCAACAGGTTTTATGGAATATGAGAGGCAGAATAAGCCGGCGGAGGATCCAGAGGTAAGAATCAGACATTTTTGTGAATTCCACACGCCCCTGTCGAAGGAGGAGCAGGAGCTCCAGGGAGCCAGGTGTATGGCATGCGGTGTTCCGTTCTGTCAGTCGGGGCAGATGATTATGGGGATGGCGAGCGGCTGTCCGCTGCATAATCTGATTCCGGAGTGGAATGATCTGATTTATCATGGGAATTGGGAAGAGGCTTATTACAGGCTCAAGAAGACGAATAATTTCCCGGAGTTTACATCCAGGGTGTGTCCGGCATTGTGCGAGGCTGCATGTACGTGTACTCTGAACGGAGATGCGGTTTCGGCCAAAGCAAATGAGTACGGCATCATTGAGAATGCTTATGAGAAGGGTTACGCGAAAGCGAGACCGGTGAAGATCCGTACGGGAAAGCATGTTGCGGTGGTGGGTTCCGGCCCTTCCGGGCTTGCGGCTGCGGATATGCTGAACCGGCGGGGACACAGGGTCACGGTCTTTGAACGGGAGGATAAGATCGGCGGACTGCTCCGGTACGGTATCCCGAATATGAAACTGGAGAAGCAGATCATCGACCGTAAGCTTGCGGTGATGGAAAAAGAAGGGGTTACGTTCATTACAAAGTGTAATATAGGCAAAGACAGGAAGGCGTCTGAATTGCTGAAGGAATTTGACCGTGTGATACTCTGCTGCGGCGCTTCGAACCCAAGGGATATTAAGGTTCCGGGAAGAGACGCAGGAGGAATATATTTTGCGGTGGACTTCCTGAAATCGACAACGAAAGCGCTGTGGTCGAACGAGATGCAGCTGAAGGACGGGACATTTATCTCTGCGAAAGGGAAGAATGTTATGGTAATCGGAGGCGGCGATACGGGAAATGACTGCGTGGGGACGTCTATACGGCACGGAGCGAAGTCCGTGCTGCAGCTTGAGATGCTGCCTAAGGCGCCGGATGAGAGGGCCGAGACGAATCCCTGGCCGGAGTGGCCGAAAATCTGCAAGACAGATTACGGACAGGAGGAAGCGGCAGCGGTATTTGGAAAGGATCCAAGGGTATATCAGACGACGGTCAAGGAGTTTAAGAAAAATAAGGCGGGAAATGTCTCTAAGGCTGTCCTTGTGAAGCTGGAGTCTAAAAAAGACGAGAAAACAGGGCGGATGACAATGGTGGAAATTGCCGGAAGCGAGTATACGGCCGACGTAGATCTGGTGTTGATCGCCGCAGGATTCTTAGGAAGCGAGAGTTATGTGACGAAGGAGTTTGGTGTAAGAGTTAATGGGCGGACGAATGTGGAGACATTGCCGGGAGCATATCATACGAATGTGAAACATGTTTTCACCGCGGGCGATATGCACAGGGGCCAGTCCCTGGTGGTATGGGCGATTCGGGAAGGAAGAGAAGCCGCCCGGGAAGTAGACGTCAGTTTGATGGGTTATACGAATATGAATATACAGTAGATTAGAAAATGTTACATAATTATTAAAAATTGTTGCAAAGTTCGATTTCGTGAGTTATAATTGTTTCTAGATATAGGATCTGGAGAAAGGGTTCTTGTATCTGATGAGGGAAAAAAAGGGTATAAATAGAACAAAAAGGATGGATAATTCAAAATGGCATTAGATAAGAGAAGAATAGGAAGAAGGATACTGACTACTGTCGTTGCCGGTTCTTTGATCGTGACGCCCGCTATGGCGGCTCCATCGGTTGATAAGTTGAAAGAGAATAAAGCGGCGAAGCAAAGCGAAGTGAACTCACTGCAGCAGGAATTGACAGATATTATGACAAAACTGGGCGTTCTGGAGGAAGATCTGATTAAAAAAGGGGAAGAGATCAGTCAGGCAGAAGAAGACCTGGTGTCGGCAGAGAAGAAGGAAAAAGAGCAGTATGAGGCTATGAAGCTTCGTATCAAGTACATGTATGAAGAGGGAAATTCAACGGCGATCGAGACACTGGTCAGCGCAAAGAATTTCACGGATCTGGTGAATAAAGCCGAATATGTTCAAAACGTACATAAGTATGACAGAGAGCAGCTGAATGAATATGTGGAGACCAAGCAGGAGATTTCTGACTTAAAGACATCGTTGGAAGAAGATCAGAAAGCGATGATGTCTTTGCAGACCGAATACGAGGAGAAAGAGACTGAATTAAGTACGACGATCGAGACAAAGCGGGCAGAAGTCGCGGATTTGGATGTTCAGATCCAGGCGGCGGCGGAAGCTGCGGCAAGAGAAGCAGAAGAGAGAAGACGCCGGGAAGAGGAAGAGCGCAGGGCACGGGAAGAGGCAGCCAATCGCAATAGAGATAATGGCAATGCAGAGAACAGTACTGCTAATGACAATGGAAATAGCGGCAATACGGGAATCGGCGCCGCTGACAGCACTGTCGATAACGGCAATACGAATACCTCTGCAGACAACGGCAATGCGAATGCTCCTGTGGATAATGGCAGTACGAATGCTCCTGCCAATACGGATAATAATGCTGCTGCAGATAATAACAACAGTGCTGCTGCAGATAATAACAGCACTCCTTCGACCGGCAGTGCGGACGCAGGGAACACATCGGCGGCACAGACGATCGTAAGCGCGGCTTACGGGCAGTTGGGAGTTCCTTATGTATGGGGCGGTACTACGCCGGGCCAGGGACTCGACTGTTCCGGACTCGTGCAGTATTGTCATTCTGTCGCGGGAATCAGCGTCGGGCGTACGTCACAGGTTCAGGGAGGCGGCGGAAGAGCGGTGAGCAATCCTCAGGCGGGAGATGTAGTATGTTATGGAAGCCATGTAGGGATATACTTAGGGAACGGACAGATGATACACGCGCCTCACACAGGAGATGTGGTGAGAGTGGCCAGTGTATATGGATCTCCCTGGTATAGACGTTATTGGTAATAATGTGTTTTGTAAGATTTTTAAATAGTAAAGATTGACAGGAGAACTTATGAGAAGATTAGGAAGCGCTTTATTAGTTACGGTGTTGACATGCGGATTACTCGTGACGCCGGTTTTTGGAGAACCCTCTATTGATACATTGAAGAAGAATAAGGATGCGGCGCAGAGTGAAGTGAACTCTCTGCAGAAGAAGCTGACAGAATTGGTTTCAAAGATCAGTGAACTGGAAGGCGATTTGATTGCAAAAGGGCAGGAGATTACGCAGGCAGAAGAAGATCTTCAAGCCGCGCAGGCCAAAGAGGAAGAGCAGTATGAAGCCATGAAGCTTCGCATTAAGTTCATGTATGAAGAAGGAGATGCAAGCGTTATTGAGACATTGGTATCTGCAGAGAATTTCTCAGATCTGATCAACAAGGCGGAATATGTGCAGAATGTTCATTCTTATGACAGGAATATGCTGAATGAATATGTTGAGACAAAG
>CANODD010000294.1 GCA_947564705.1 uncultured Dorea sp.
GCATCCGGGGAAAATGCTTCTAGTGGATACGGTGCGTGGGAGGGTCGTCAATGATGACGAACTAAAGGAGTTCTACGCCGGCAGACAGCCTTATGGAGAGTGGCTGGACAGTAATCTGGTAGAGCTTACAAATTTGAAGATACCGAATCAAAAAGTTCCGTCTTACTCGGCGGAGGAGTGCAGGAGACTCCAGAAAGCCTTCGGATACTCCTATGAAGAAGTAAAGAGTTCGATCCTTACGATGGCGATGAACGGGGCGGAGGGAACGGCGGCGATGGGAATCGACGCGCCGCTGGCCGTGTTATCGGATAAGCATCAGGATTTGTTTGGATATTTTAAGCAGTTGTTCGCGCAGGTCACGAATCCGCCGATCGACGCGATCCGCGAGGAGATTGTTACGTCGGCGACGGTTTATATCGGAGCGGACGGAAACCTTCTGGAAGAGAAGGAGGAGAACTGCAGGATGCTCAAGGTGGAACATCCTATCCTTACTAATACGGATCTTCTTAAGATTAAGAGTATGAAAAAGGAAGGGTTCCGGGTGGCAGAGATTCCGATCGTATATTACAAGAACCAGGAATTGGAAAAAGCAATTGATTACTTATTCATCGAGGTAGATCGTGCAATCCGGGAGGGCGCCAATATTCTGATCCTCACGGACAGAGGGGTGGACGAATATCATGTGCCTATGCCGTCTCTTCTGGCGTTATCGGGGCTGCAGCAGCATCTGGTAAGGACGAAGAAGAGGACGTCGGTAGCGATCATTCTGGAGACCGGCGAACCAAGGGAGGTGCATCATTTTGCGACGCTGCTTGGATATGGGGCCTGTGCGGTCAATCCATACCTTGCCCATGAGTCCATCAGGCTCCTGATTGAAAGTGATATGCTGCAGAAGGATTACTATGCGGCGGTAAATGACTATAACCATGCGATTCTGCACGGGATTATTAAGATTGCGTCGAAGATGGGTATTTCTACCATCCAGTCTTATCAGGGGGCGAAGATCTTCGAGGCCATCGGATTGAAGGAGGAATTTATACAGAGATATTTTACAGATACCGTCAGCCGTGTAGGCGGGATAGGAATTGAAGAGATATCGGAGGATTATGTGGCGCGCCATTCCCAGGCGTTTGATCCGTTGGGATTGGAGGTGGATCTGACGCTGGACAGTATCGGCCGGCATAAGTCAAAGAGCGGCGGAGAGAGGCATCTTTATAATCCGCAGACGATTCATATGCTCCAGCAATCTACCAGGCGGGGAGATTATGAGATGTTCCGAAAATATACGGAATTGGTGAATGCAGAGGGCGAGCAGATTAATCTCCGCGGACAGTTAGAGTTCAATTACCCGAAGAAGGGGATTCCTCTTGACGAGGTAGAGAGCGTAGATTCTATTGTTACCAGATTCAAGACCGGCGCAATGTCGTACGGATCTATTTCTAAGGAAGCGCATGAGACGCTGGCGATCGCGATGAATCGTCTTCATGGGAAATCCAACAGCGGAGAAGGCGGTGAGGAGATCGAACGACTGGACAGCGACAGATGTTCGGCGATCAAGCAGGTGGCTTCCGGACGATTTGGCGTGACCAGCAGGTATCTGGTCAGCGCGAAGGAGATCCAGATTAAGATGGCACAAGGAGCGAAGCCGGGAGAAGGCGGGCATCTCCCGGGGAATAAGGTGTATCCGTGGATTGCCAATACACGCCATTCGACGCCGGGGGTCAGCCTGATCTCTCCGCCGCCGCATCATGATATCTATTCCATCGAGGATTTGGCACAGTTGATCTATGACTGTAAGAATGCCAATAAAGATGCCAGAATCTCCGTGAAACTGGTGTCGGAGGCCGGCGTCGGTACGGTTGCAGCAGGAGTTGCCAAGGCAGGGGCGGGCTTGATACTGATCTCCGGATATGACGGAGGTACGGGCGCGGCTCCGAGAAGCTCTATTCACAACGCGGGACTTCCGTGGGAACTGGGGCTTGCCGAGACGCATCAGACGCTGCTTCGAAACGGACTGAGAGAACGGGTACGAATCGAGACGGACGGGAAACTGATGAGCGGACGTGACGTCGCGATTGCGGCGATCTTAGGAGCAGAGGAATTTGGATTCGCAACGGCGCCGCTGGTGACGATGGGCTGTGTGATGATGCGTGTCTGCAATCTGGATACATGTCCGGTGGGCGTGGCGACACAGAATCCGAAGCTTAGGAAGAGATTTACAGGGAAACCGGAGTATGTGATGAACTTTATGCGTTTTATGGCGGAGAATCTGCGTGAATATATGGCGAAACTAGGCGTGCGTTCGGTGGATGAGCTAGTAGGACGGACAGAGCTTTTGAGAGTGAAAGAATCTTCCGCATCCAGGCGGGCGGAGACCCTTAATCTTGAACAGATACTCTATAATCCATACGAGGGGACGAAGGCTCCTGTGATCTTTAATCCGAAGCAGGTATATGATTTTGAGCTGGAAAAAACTCTGGACGAGAGAGTGCTGGTGAAGGAATTGCTCCCTGCGCTGAAGAAAGGCCAGAAGAGAAGTATTGAGGTAGAGATAGGTAATACAGACCGGACATTCGGTACGATCTTCGGTTCCGAGATCACGAGAAGATACCCTGAGGGCTTGCCGGAAGACAGTTATGTGGTGAAGTGTACCGGAGCGGGCGGTCAATCTTACGGCGCGTTTATCCCAAGAGGGCTTACGTTAGAGCTTATTGGAGACAGTAATGATTATTTTGGAAAAGGCTTGTCGGGCGGAAAGCTTATCGTCTACCCGCCCAGAGGCGTGAAGTATCGCCATGAGGAGAATATTATAATAGGAAACGTCGCCCTCTATGGGGCAACCGGCGGTAAAGCTTTTATCAACGGTGTGGCAGGAGAAAGGTTTGCGGTGCGCAATTCCGGCGCCATGGCAGTGGTGGAGGGAGTCGGAGACCATGGCTGTGAATATATGACTGGCGGACGTGTGGCCGTTCTTGGAAAGACCGGTAAGAATTTCGCTGCAGGAATGAGCGGCGGCGTAGCTTACGTGCTGGATCTTGACAGCGACCTGTATCAGAATGTGAACAAACAGATGGTTCATATTGAGCGTATTACATCTAAGTTTGATGTCAATGAATTAAAGAGTATGCTAGAAGAGCATGTTTCCTGTACGAATTCAGAGATCGGGAAGAAGATCCTTGGGCGCTTTACAGATTACCTGCCGAAGTTCAAGAAGATCATCCCGGTTGACTATGAGAAGATGCTTACAACGATTCTTCAGATGGAAGAACAGGGTATGAGCAGCGAGCAGGCGAAAGTCGAAGCGTTTTATACGATCAAAGGCGGAAGATAGGAGGCGTAAAGAGTGGGAAAAGCAACAGGTTTTATGGAATATGAGAGGCAGAATAAGCCGGCGGAG
>CANODD010000295.1 GCA_947564705.1 uncultured Dorea sp.
AATATTCTTAAAATAGTAGATGAATATCATGACCAGAAGATGTTCTTTGGAATATTTCTTTTTTACAGGGGGAGGAAGCAGGTTGTTCTTGGCATAATTATTGATCATGGTCTTGGTTAGTACCTTATCGTCTTCGCGCCGTTTTGCAGACTGTAACTGTTCCTCCATGAAAGTGGTAACCTGATCCATGTACAGATCAATATTGGGAATATCCTCAAGCTTTACATAATCAATACGTGAGATACTATTTAGAATACTATTTAACATATCTTTTGTGTCAATCGTCATATTATCACCTCAATGCAACTATTATATAGTTTTTAAAACTATATGACAAGGACTTTTTATACTAAAAAGTCTAAAACTATAAGTCTGAGCTATTATTTTCCGGCGGAAATGCCGGAAGTAAGTTCGATGATGGAATGGAAGCGTTATTATGGACAGTTGGTTAGGATTGAAATAGAAGATAAAGATATAAAAAGAAATTACAAAATTGCATCTCTATGAAGACAAAACAAATATTTTGTGATATAACAGATATGCAGGCAGTTAGAGTACTCTCGGAAGGTTTTCCGGGAGTGTTTGTGACCAGGAGGGAAAAATATGAATGCACTGAAGAAATTATTTGCTCCGGTGGATATGACAGTAGGAAAGCCCTGGGAGGATATTCTGCTATTCACTGTACCGATGTTGATTGGAAATATCGCACAGCAGCTGTATAATACGGTGGACAGTGTGGTGGTTGGAAATTATGTAGGGGACAATGCGCTTGCGGCTGTCGGAAGTGCCGGACCTATCCTAAATCTGCTGATCGTCCTTTTTATCGGGATTAGTGTGGGAGCCAGTATTATGGTATCTCAATATTTTGGCGCAAGGAAGAGGGAGGATTTATCGATCTCGATTGCCAACAGTATCGTGCTGACGGCTATCTCTTCTGTTATTATTATGGTGATGGCGACGGTGGTTGCGAGACCGCTTCTGATACTTTTAAAGACGCCGGAGAGTATTCTCGACTGGTGTACTTCTTATCTTCGGATTCTGTTTCTGGGAGTATCGGGATTGGCATTTTACAATATTCTCAGCGGTATCTTAAGGGGGCTTGGAGATTCTATATCGGCTCTTCTGTATCTAATTGTGTCAAGTGTGCTGAATATCATCCTGGATCTGGTGTTTGTGATACGATTTGACATGGGAGTCGGCGGCGTAGCGTTGGCGACAGTGATTGCCCAGGCCATTTCGGCGGTATTATGTCTTCTGAAGCTGATGCGGATGAAGGATTTATTTGATTTTAAGAAATCATATTTCCGATTGACCAGCCGCCATGGAATGAATATTATTCGGCTTGGAGTTCCTTCCGGGGTAACGCAGGCAATTATGTCTATGGCGATGCTGGTTGTACAGTCGCTGACGAACAGTTTTGGCGAGCAGTTCATTGCATCTAATGTTATTGTGATGCGCGTAGACGGATTTGCCATGCTGCCAAATTTTTCGTTCGGAACGGCTATGACGACTTATGCGGGACAGAATGTGGGGGCAAGAGCCTATGATCGTGTGTCGCAGGGAGCAAAGCAGGGGACTTTGATGGCAATTGGTTTCTCGGCGACGATCACGGCGCTGATTCTGGTGTTTGGAAGGCATCTCATGGCGATATTTACGAACACGGCAGATCTGGTGACGCTTAGTATGAATATGATGCGGATTTTGGCAGTGGGCTATATTGCGATGGCGATCATACAGAGCTTGTCTGGTGTTATGCGCGGCGCCGGTGATACAGTAACGCCTATGTGGATCTCGATCGTTATGACGATCTTCCTTCGAGTACCCATCGCTTATGGTCTGGTCTATCTGACAAGGAGCGAGCAATTTCCGGGAGGGCGTAAGGAGAGTATCTACATATCGCTTCTGGTTTCCTGGGTGTTGGGTGCGGTTATTACGAGTTTCTTTTATAAAAAAGGAAAATGGCGTGGGAAAGCGATCTGATCCTCCGGTATCGGCGTCCATATGTTTAAGGAAATATAATAGTATATAAATACATGCTGTTAAAACAGAAGAAAGGAAAGAAAAGGATTGAGTATATACGATACATTAAACGAACAACAAAGAGAGGCGGTACTTTATACGGAGGGACCGCTCTTGATATTGGCAGGAGCAGGCTCCGGCAAGACAAGGGTACTGACTCACCGCATGGCTTATCTGATCGAGGAGATAGGGGTGAATCCGTGGAATATTCTGGCGATCACGTTTACGAATAAAGCGGCGAAAGAGATGCGTGAGCGTGTGGATCATCTGGTGGGCTTTGGTTCCGAGAGTATATGGGTAAGTACTTTCCATTCCAGCTGCGCCAGGATTCTGCGTAGACATATCCAGTTGTTGGGTTATGATTCGAATTTTACAATCTATGACGGCGATGACCAGAAATCTCTTATGAAGGATATCTGCAAATTGCTGAAAATAGATACTAAGCTATATAAAGAACGGACTTTGCTTGGGGCTGTTGCTCATGCGAAAGAAGAGCTGATAAGTCCTGAGGAATTTCGCCTGCGTGCCCAGGGAGATTTTGCACAGCAGAAGATTGCGGAAGTATATGAAGAATATGAAAAACAGTTACGGGCGAATAATGCGCTGGATTTTGATGATCTTCTCGTGAAAACTGTACAATTGTTTCAGACACAGGCGGATGTGTTGGAAAATTATCAGGAACGCTTTCGTTATATTATGGTAGATGAGTATCAGGATACGAATACGGTGCAGTTTGAACTGGTACGTTTGTTATCATCAAAGTATCGGAATCTTTGTGTGGTGGGTGACGACGATCAGTCTATTTACAAGTTTCGGGGGGCAAATATCAGGAATATCCTGAATTTTGAAGAATTTTTTGAAGATGCTAAGGTGATTAAGCTGGAACAGAATTACCGTTCTACCAGTAATATATTGAATGCGGCGAATGCGGTGATCCGGAATAATTACGGCAGAAAGGACAAGACACTCTGGACGGCGAACGGCGACGGAAAGAAGCTGGAACTCAGGCAGCTGGATTCGGCTTATGATGAAGCGGAATATATTATAGATGATATCAGGGAACGGGTAGATCAGGGTGATGCCGCATATAACCATCACGCAATCTTGTATCGGACGAATGCACAGTCACGTTTGTTTGAAGAGAAATTTGTGACGGCAAATATTCCTTACCGGATTATCGGCGGTATTAATTTCTATGCAAGGCGTGAGATCAAAGATGTACTCAGCTATCTGAAGACAGTGGATAATGGAAAGGATGATCTGGCGGTTCGAAGGATCGTCAATGTGCCGAAGAGAGGGATAGGGCTTACGAGTATCAATCGTGTTCAGGAATATGCCGCCTATAAAGAGATCGGA
>CANODD010000296.1 GCA_947564705.1 uncultured Dorea sp.
GTTTTTCGCAGATGACATGAAGCCCTTTGTTCAGCGCCTTTTTGACCATTTCATACCTTAATTTGTAACACAAATCTCCTCATTTGGACATCCTAATTTTATGAAACCGGGCGAGTGCGAAAAACAACTTTTTATTCTTTCGCCACCGGACGCCGCCTGACCTTCCATATTGCAAGAACTATCCCCAATACAGCCAGCATTCCTATGAATGCCCCTGCGATCCGAAGCGCCATATCCGAGAAGAATCCCTCCGGCAGCATCCGGATCATATAATCAGACGCAGGATCGAACATCCACAGATCATTCGTAAAGAATATTTTATGGAAAAGGGTAAAACATGCCGTAAAATCAACCGTACACGCAAGTCCCAGGAGCAGAAGCAATCCTGTAAATATCAGAACCGCCCTAAAATATGACCTGGGGATCAGCCTCTTTAAATCTGCCTTTCCCAGTTTCAGCCCCAGGAGCAAGAGTATGGCCGCGACAGCGCAGATATTCCGAATCCTCAATCCGCCCAGGAACAAATTCCTTACATCCGCCATATGCAGACGGTCCTGCTCATTAAAAAAATCCTGTCTCTTTCCGTCCACATCTGTCACAATAGACAGCTCTTCTTCCTTTCCGATCAGATAATCCATCATATATTCCGTGACGTCCATGACGTCTTCCATCTTCATGCCAAGGGAATCCGTGACGTGATATCTGGCATATTCCTTCTCATAGAACCCATATCCGGCATCTCCATAGATCGCCGCCTGAAAGCTGGTAAGCAGCATAGCGATAATCACAAGGAACATGGAAAAAGCAGCGGCAGCGGAAGATATCCCTGGCGGTATACTGCTTCTTTGCATTCCCTGCCTGTGCTCTGCTTCTCCCGTTTGGCCTTCTTTTTTTTCTTCTGTTACCATCCTGTTTGCCCCTCCTTCTTCCGAGCTCTTTCTACCCTGAACTACATGAAACTCATCGGCTCTGTCCCCACACTTTCAAAGACCACCTTAACTTTTCCAAAATTCCCGGATTTTCTCCGACACATCCTCGATTCTGCACATTCCATAATCCGCCCATTCCCGGGGAAATGTCTCCTGATATCTGCCGTCTCTGAACCGTTCGTCCAGAAGCAGGATAATTCCCTTGTCTGAATCTGTACGGATAACCCTTCCGGCGGACTGGAGTACCTTATTCATCCCCGGATAGAGATAAGCATAATCGAATCCCCTAAGCCCCTGGGCGTCAAAATACATCTTAAGAAGTTCCCTCTCCCGGCACACCTGCGGCAGGCCCGTCCCAACGATCAGCGCGCCGATCAGCTTATCCTCCGCCAGATCGATACCTTCCGAGAAGATTCCTCCCATGACGCAGAACCCCACAAGGCTCTGTTCTCTGCTCTCCTCAAAATTCTCCAGAAATATCTCTCTTGCCTCTTCCGTCATATACTGGGACTGCATAATATACTCGATTCCCCCCGTCCCCCCTGCTGCCCGATCTCCCAGCATTAGGATAAATTCCTCATACACTTCCTCCATGAAACGATAAGACGGGAAGAACGCAAGATAATTCCCCTGTCTTGCTTTTGCCGCCTGTATCAGATATTCTGCATATCTTCTGTACATCTCGCTTCCTCTCCTGGTATATTTTGTACTGACATCCATTCCCAGAAGAATCCGGCGGTTTGCCGGATCAAAAGGAGACTTCGCATAGATTGCATAATCCTCCTTTGACGTACTAAGAAGCGTCTTATAGTAACGAATCGGGAGCAGCGTCGCCGAAAAGAACACCGCACTGTTCCCCTTATCCAAGAATTCCTGCAGACACTTCGCAGGATTCACGCAAAAAAGCCTGACTTTAAACCTCCCGGCCTCATCGAACTCCGAATAGATCATATAATTCTCGTCGAGCCGGTCATGGATATTGATAAACATACGAACGGCAAAGTACAGCTCCAATACTTCTTTGCGAAGCTCTTCTTCCCTGCATTCTTCCAGATACCTTTCCATCTCTGTCATAAGAGACACCAGCTTTATATAGACATGCGATACGCTGTTCAGCACCTGATAATCCTGGCATTCTCTTTTTAACGCAAGCATCTGTTTATTGCATTCCTCCAGCCGCTTCGTCAGTTTCGGCGCTTTTTGCTTTACCTGCTTCTTAAGCTTCAGGAAATCTTCTTTATAAAGTTCTGCACTGTACATTGATCTTCCGCGCTCGACCAGATTATGAGCTTCGTCAATCAAAAAGAGATACTCTCCCTTATTGCCTTCTCCGAAGAACCGCCTCAGATGGGCATTGGGATCAAACACGTAATTATAGTCGCAGATGACGGCATCCACCCACACTGACACATCCAGGCTCATCTCATGGGGACATACCTTCCACTTTCTCGCCTGTTCTTCCAGAATCTCCCGATTCATCTCATCCGAAGAGGTAATCAACTCATATACCGCGTCATTCACCCTGTCGTAATGCCCCTTCGCATATGGGCAGGCATCCGGATTACAATTATGCTCCTCGCAAAAGCAGATCTTCTCCTTTGCCGTCAATATGAGAACCTTCATACGGAGACATTGTTCTCTTAACAACTCTAACGCCTGCCATGCAACAGTCCGGGTAATCGTCTTCGCAGTGAGATAAAAGATCTTCTCCCCAAGTCCCTCTCCCACGGCCTTCACAGCCGGAAACACCGTGGATATCGTCTTCCCGACTCCGGTAGGCGCCTGTATAAATAATTTCTTCTTCCGTAAAATCGTCCGATACACAGACTGAGCCAGTATCTTCTGCCCTTCCCGGTATTCGAAAGGGAACTGAACCTGCCGGATGGAATCATTTCTTTTCTTCTTCCACTCAATCTCATACCTCGCCCACTTTTCATACTGTCCGAGTACGCCAAAAAACCATTCCTTCAATACGTCATAGGAACATACGCTCTGAAAACGCCGGATCTCTTCCGTATCCATATTGCAATAGGTCATCTGTATGCCGATCTCCTTCAGAGCATGTGTATCCGCATAGATATACGCATAACACTTCGCCTGCGCAAGATGTACCGGGACAGGCTCCTTCATCAGCTCAAGCTCCCGGAAAACTCCTTTGATCTCGTCGATCACGGTTCCCTCCGGACGCTCGATCACGCCGTCCGCGCGGCCTTCTACAGACAGTGTGAATCCTCTGCACTGTACTTCGTACTTGAGCGGCACTTCCGCTTGATACTCCGCCCCCATCCTCCTCTGTATCTTACGGTGAATCTTCCCGCCCATCAGCATGGCGTCCTTATCCGCCCCTGCTGTTCTGTTGTCAATATCGCCGCTTCGCAAAATGAACTCCACCAGATTACGCACGGATATATGAATGATT
>CANODD010000297.1 GCA_947564705.1 uncultured Dorea sp.
CGGCTACATTCGAACAGTGGATGAACAGTGACGGACGGGTATGGCTGAAAGATTGGGCAATCTCAGGTTCCCTGATATCGCAGGAGGCCTGCAGGTCCTTGAAGGTCGATAAGGGCTGTATGCCTCTTGACAACCGTTCCTTATTAACCAGGCGCAGCATCTCCCACTCTTCGCTGGAGCAGAAATTTGGCATTTCATACATCTGCTCCGTATCTGCAGTCTGCTCGTCAGTAGGTTCCACAGCTACCGGTTCCGGACAGTATTCCGAATCTTCTTCCGTCTCCATAAGCGGCATGATCTCTGCGGCGCTTTCCTCGTCTGAAAGTCCTTCTTCTTCCGAGATTGCTGTATCTTCTGCAGCTTCCGTATCTTCTGTCTCTTCCGTCGCCGCGGTTTCTTCTGTCATATCGTTTGCCGCGTCTTCCTCTTCCAGGATGCTTTCTTCTTCTACTGCGGCCTGTGCGTCTGCTGCAGCCTCTGTCGCCATCCCTTCTTCTGCGAATGCGATGGCCGGGGCGCTAAGGCACATACTGCACGTTAACAGCAAGGAACCTAATAATCTTAATCTCCTTTTCATAGCTCTTCCTTTCCTTTCTTTTCCGTTGTATCTTTGCTTTGGTATAAGATCTTTTCAAGATCTTAGCAGCCTCTGCGACAGAATCATTATATCACTTCTTTTATTTTTTTACAATACTATCGGCTGACAAGGAAGCGGCAATTCAGACGCCTGGAAAGAAGAGCGGGATATTCGGAGGAAAGCATGTGAATGTAAAATAACACAGAGACAGGATAATCCACAGGGAGAATGTAGCGGTCTGTGATATTCTCCTGACGCTTATCTGATAGAAATAAGCGTCCATGTAAAAGGCGAAGAAGATGCTGAACAGGAAGATCAGGATATCTGCAACAAAAAAATTACGCCCGATAACGCCTGTATAAGTATAGAATAGCGTTACAGTTGAGCCCATGGCGCATAAGGCGGCGAGAAAACGGTAGTAGAAGAACCGGACGGGGTCCGGTCGGTATCTCAAATATTCTGCAACAGATACGAAAAGAATCGGAAAAAATAAGAGTTTTAGATGTTCCCAGATGGATTCATTTATCGGACAGAAAAGGGCGGCGAAGGCTTGTCCGCCGGATAGCCGGTAGAGAAAATGATTCAGAATGCCAAGCGCTGCAGCGGCGAAAGCATAAGTTTTATTTGGTATATTTTTGAGCATATGCAAAAGAAAACACCTCCCCTTTTATTATAATATATGGCGGCAGAGAAAAAATTATGTCCAAAAATTAAAATATTCCTCTTCCATTTCTATTCCATTCGTGTTATAATACATCAGACGGGGTATTAGCGCAGTTGGGAGCGCGCAACATTCGCATTGTTGAGGCCAGGGGTTCGAATCCCCTATACTCCAGTATCCAAGGTATAGTCCGATAGTAGATATTGAGACTATACCTTTTTGCTATGAAAGCGTATAGAAAAGAAAAGGAGCAGCGCCCTATGAAATCACAACTTACGATCTCCCTTCTGGTATCGGATCGGAGAGACACATTGAAGAGATGTCTGGATTCTATCGTTCCGCTTTTGAATGCGGTAGACAGTGAACTGATCATCGTTTTCACCGGGAAGGACCCGGAGACGCTTGAGATCGCCAGGCAGTATACTTCCCATATTATTCCGTTTACCTGGTGTGATGATTTTGCGAAAGCAAGAAACGCGGGACTTACGGAGGCAAACGGAGAGTGGTTCCTCTATCTGGACGACGACGAATGGTTTGAGGATACGACGGAGATTATTCGGTTTTTCAAAAGCGGAGAATACCGGGAATATGAGTCGGCTACTTATATACAGCGGAATTATGATGATTGGGAGGGAAGATCCTATAATGACGCCCAGGTAGGGCGTATGTGTCATCTGACTCCGGAGATCAGGTTTGTCTCGCCTATCCATGAGGGACTGTATCCTTTTGAAGACCCGCGGAAGATACTCCAAAGTTATGTTCACCATTATGGTTATGTCGAGTCCGGTTCCGCATCCGAAGGAAGAAAGAAGTTTGAACGGAATACAGCCTTGCTCCGTAAAGTCTATGAAGAGAATCCGACGGCGCATATCTGTATGCAGCTTGCACAGGAATATCGTTATGTAAATGAGGAAGAGACTGCCATTGAGTATTGCCGCGAGGGATTGAGACTTGCGGAGAAGGAGGAGCGGATTCATATCTATGAGATGTGGATGCAGGTACATCTTCCGGTTATGCTTTCGTCCATCGGGAAGAAGGAAGAAGCTGTGGAGGCGGGAGAGAAGCTTCTTCTCTCTCCCCGTCTTCTGGAGGTCGGACAGGCGCATATCTACAGCATCCTCTCTACTTTGTGCTGGGATCTGCAGAGATGCCGGGAGGGAATCCGTCATGTCCGGAATTTTCATAAGACCATGCGTTATCTGGAGAGGCATCCTGAGAAAGCAGAGCGTCAGACGGGAGGTTCCGTGACGTATACCACTGCCTGGGAGCATGCGATGCCTGCTTATGTGGCGGGAGTGTTCTTTGCGGCGGAGCTTAAGGATTTCAAACAGATGAAGGAGATACTTTCCTGGATGCCCTGGGATCGCGAGAAACTGGTCAGCAAGCATTATACGCAGCTGGATAAGCTGAAAGTAGGCGATGAGGAGCAGAAGAAAGAGGTTCTGGACGGTTATTCCAGACTTCAGACGAACAATCCGTATGTGAGTCTCCAGAAAGCACTCCATGCGGAGGAGAAACATTTGCCGGCAAAAGCAGAGAAATATTACGCGGCTTGCGCGAGAAATTGTCCCTCCGGTTTCATGCATCAGATTGTAGAGATGGCGGGAAGGAACGGTTTTTCTCTTACTCCGCTGTTGGAACATATATCCTCCGAGACGTGGCAGGCTTATGTGAAGACTCTGGCAGAGCAGATGGAAGCGTCAGATATGCCGACGCTTCTGGAAAGATTGTGTCCGTTGATGACGGACTATCCTATATATGCCGGATGGCTGGAGCAGAGCCTGTTAGAAAAGCTGCTTTCTCAGGGGATGACGGAGACGGAAAAGCTTGTGGAGCTTTTGAAGAGATACTGCGGCAGCGTCCGCCGGGAAGCGGATACGCTGTACAGAGAAGATATCCTTGCCATACAAGATTATTACGCGCTGCCGTCCAGATATAAATTTGTGTTTGTGGCGGAGAAAGTATTAGATGCTTTGGCCTCCGGCAGATATGAAGAGTGCATAAAGCTTCTTAGGGAAGCCATCCATACTTATCCTCAGATGTCCGGCGCCATAAGCTGTCTGAGCGATTATATGGAAGAGAAGCTAAAAGAACCC
>CANODD010000298.1 GCA_947564705.1 uncultured Dorea sp.
TGGTGGAGATTTTTGAACTGGACGAGGCGGATATCAGATTCACCCCGGCAGCCACGGCGCCCAGGGCAATGGCTTCATTGCCCATTAAGAATTCTTTATGCATAATAGTTCACCTCTTTAAAGTTTCAACACTGACGATAAGACAGATGCTATTATATCATTTTTGCGGATGCAATGCAAATTTGTAAAAAAAGATGAAAAAGAGAGTGAGATTATTGCTATTTTGTATGTCTTGTGGTAGAATGAATACGGTTTAGACGCAGGAGGTGTAGAAGGTGGAGATTTTAAAGACAGTATTGATGATTATATTTGCAATAGACTGTATCGCATTAACAGCTATCGTTTTGATGCAGGAAGGTAAGTCTGCAGGATTGGGAACGATCAGCGGCATGGCGGACACTTATTGGGGACAGAACAAGGGGCGTTCTATGGAAGGCGCGTTGGTGAAGTCTACGAAGTTTCTGGCGATTCTGTTTATTGTCCTGGCAGCAGTGTTGAATTTAAAAGTATTTGCGTAGGATAGGGCATATTTTTATGTGATTGGTGGGACACTCCTGTATAGGAGTGTCCATTTGCGTTAAGTAATTAAGTATAAGAATGTATTCTGTCAAAATCACCGCATAAAATCAGGTGCAAAGAGATATCGAGAGCGTATAAAAACAAAATCATAAAGGAGGAAGTGCAGAAGATGAGCCAGACTTTTGAGAAAAGGAAAAAAGTGATCTATGACCTGATCTGTGATGATCTGTACGTACCCATGAAGTTCAAAGAGCTTGCCATGCTTCTGCAGGTTCCGAGAGAACAAAGAGACGGACTCAGGGAAGTCTTAGAGGCGTTGGAGACGGATGGCAAAATCTGTCTGTCAAAGCGGGGAAAGTACTGTAAAGGCGCGGCAAAGCATTTGACAGGGGTTTATCGGGGGAGCTTAAGAGGTTTTGGATTTGTCGTGACGGAGGATGAAGGCCGGGATGTCTTCATCGGCGAAGAAGATAAGAACGGAGCCTTTGACGGGGACAGAGTTGAATTTATCATCCTGAGGGAGCCGGACCAGAAGCGCCGGGAAGGCAGGATTGTCAGGATTATATCCAGGGGAATCACCAGGGTTGTCGGGATCTACCGGAAGAAAGAGAAGCAGAATTATGGGTTTGTGATTCCGGATAATCAGAAATTTACCCAGGATGTCTTTATTTCCGCCGAGAAGTCAAAGGGAGCGGTGGACGGTCATAAAGTAGTTGCGGAATTGACTTCTTATGGAGAAGGCGGAAGGAAGCCGGAAGGAAAGATCACAGAGATCCTGGGACATGTCAATGATCCTGGCGTCGATATTATGTCAATTGTCAGAGGATATGACCTTCCGGAGGCATTCTCGGAGAAGATATTGAATCAGGCGGAGCGTGTGGCGAAGGATGTAAGCGAAGCCGACATGTCGGGGCGCCGGGATATCAGAGACTGGCAGATGGTGACGATCGACGGGGAAGACGCGAAGGATCTGGACGACGCGGTTTCTCTTACCCGGGAAGGGGACTGTTATATCCTGGGAGTTCATATTGCAGATGTGACGAATTATGTCCAGGAGAACAGCGCGTTGGATCGGGAGGCGTTAGCGCGCGGCACCAGTGTCTATCTCGCGGACAGAGTGATCCCGATGCTTCCACACAGGCTGTCCAACGGGATCTGTTCGTTGAATGCCGGGGAAGACAGGCTTGCCCTTAGCTGTATCATGACGGTGAATCAAAAGGGAATCGTGATCGGACATGAGATTGCGGAGACGGTGATTCATGTGGACAGGAGAATGACTTATACCAGTGTGAAGAAGATACTGGAAGACAGAGATCCGGCTGAAATGGAAAATTATCGGGAGCTGGTTCCGTTGTTTGAACGTATGCGGGATTTATCCCGGATCTTACGGGAGCGGAGACGGAGAAGGGGTTCCATTGATTTTGATTTTCCGGAGGCGAAGCTCGTCCTGGATGAAGCAGGGAAGCCGGTCGAGATCAAGCCCTATGACCGGAATGTAGCGACAAAGATTATAGAGGATTTTATGCTTCTGGCGAATGAGACTGTGGCGGAGGATTATTACTGGCAGGAGCTTCCGTTCTTATACAGGACCCACGAAGCGCCGGAGGAAGAGAAGCTGCGGACCTTAGCCGCATTCATCAATAATTTCGGGTATTCCATGCATATAGGGGTAAATGAGATCAGGCCCAAGGAGATTCAGAAGCTGCTTGCAAGGGTGGAAGATACGCCGGAGGAGGCGCTGATCTGCCGGTTGGCGCTTCGTTCCATGAAACAGGCGCGGTATATGCCGGAGAATATCGGACATTTTGGACTGGCGGCGAATTATTATACACATTTTACGTCACCGATCCGAAGATACCCGGATCTTCAGATCCACAGGATTATCAAGGATAATCTTAGAGGACGGATGGATGAGAAGAAGATAGAGCATTACCAGAGTATTCTTCCGGAGGTGGCGAAGCATTCCAGTGAGACGGAACGAAGGGCGGAGGAAGCCGAGAGAGAGACTTTGAAGCTTAAGAAGGCGGAATATATGCAGCAGCATATCGGTGAAGAGTTCGAGGGCGTAATATCTGGGATGACCAAATGGGGTATGTATGTAGAACTTCCGAACACGGTAGAAGGTATGGTGCATGTCACGAATATGACGGACGACCATTATGATTATTATGACGACCGATATGAGATGGTCGGGGTTCACACCAATAAGACATATAAATTAGGACAGAAGGTAAGAGTGCGTGTTCTTGGCGCTGACCGGCTGCTCCGTACGATAGATTTTGAGATGGCGGATGACGCGCGCTGACCGGCTGAGTCCGCTTGGCTCGCTGACCGCGGGAATAATGACAGGAAAGAGGCGAATATATGGCGAAGACAAATGGTAAGATGATAGCCAACAATAAAAAGGCGTATCATGATTATTTTATATTGGATACCTATGAGGCGGGGGTCGCCCTGCACGGTACGGAAGTGAAGTCTCTTCGTATGGGAAAATGCAGTATAAAGGAGTCATTTATCCGGGTGGAGAATGGTGAAGTCTATATATACGGCATGCATATCAGCCCTTATGAGAAGGGAAATATTTTCAATAAAGATCCGCTGAGAGTCCGTAAGCTTCTCCTCCACAAATCGGAGATTAATAAGCTGCTTGGAAAGACGAAGGAGAAAGGGGTTGCCGTCGTCCCTCTTAAGGTGTATTTTAAAGGCAGTCTTGTGAAGATAGAAATTGGTCTTGCCAAGGGGAAGAAGCTTTATGACAAACGGCAGGATATCGCAAGGAAGGATCAGCAGAGAGAGGCGCAGAGAG
>CANODD010000299.1 GCA_947564705.1 uncultured Dorea sp.
GGGATTCGGAATCATCTCCGGCATATTCAGATATCTCGCCCCCCTCTCCAGAGATGATGATTCTGTCTGAGTGGGGGGCGAGATATCTGAATATGCCGGAGATGATTCCGAATCCCGGTAAAGACGCATTTGGGACGGAATTATTTTCGCCGGAAGATTTTGAAGATTTTCTCACGCTGCTGGAGAATACGGCGCCGGAGAATCCGATGATTGAAAAGAAATATCTGTTGAATGTAAACGGACAGGAAAGATGGAGCAAGGTGGTGGCGCGTTCCATGTGGGCTTCCTGGGAGCCTCCGGAGTATGCGGGAGCAATCGGCAAGATAGTCGATGTCCATGAAGACTGTGAGAAGATGAACCATCTGGAGATTATAGCGACGCACGATTCCCTTACGGGACTCTTGAATCATAAAGCGGCAAAGGCTCAGATATCGGCGATTCTCGCAAAGAATGACGGAAAGAAATATATTATGATCATATTTGACCTGGATCATTTTAAAGTGGCAAATGATACGTTCGGGCATCTGTTCGGAGACAAGGTATTAAAGCATGTAGCCGAAGCAATGAGGAAGAATACCAGAGATTTTGACATTCTTGCCCGGATGGGCGGCGATGAATTCCTGCTGTTTATGCCATGCGGCGATGAGGTAGAAGCGCTGGTACAGCGTATCTTCCAACTGCTGCACAGTAAGTTCCACGGATTTACCATCAAGGTAAGCATGGGAGTAGCCCGTGCGGAGGAATGCGAAGGAAATTATGACACATTGTTCCATATGGCGGATGAGGCGCTATATGAAGTGAAGCGTAATGGCCGGAATAATTATTGCTTTTATGATAAAGAAAATATGAAATTGGGAGGAACGAAAGCATGACGGTAAAAGAATGTTATGAAAAGATGGGGGCAGATTATGACAGTGTGATGGGGAGACTGAGGAAAGACGAAAGAGTTCAGAAATTTCTACTAAAATTTTTGAATGATAAGAGTTATGAATTGTTGTGCAGTTCGATGGAGGCGAATGATATGAATGAAGCGTTCCGGGCGGCGCATACGATAAAAGGAGTGTGTCAGAACCTTTCTCTGGACCCTCTTTATAAGTCTGCTTCCGAGCTGGCGGAAAGACTGCGGAACGGTCAGGAATATGCCGAAGACGTAGAGGTTCTCGTGGAGCAGGTAAAGAAAGATTATACGTGTACGGTAGATTGTATCAGGGAGCTGGCGGACAGCGTATAGACGAAAGACAGTGAAGTGATAGAAAATGAAATTTGGAGTGCACTCTGTTGCAAACCGAACTGGGCAAAATTACATAAAATCGACAGTAATCATTTTAAAATGAAGGAAAAGAAGATAGAAATTGCATAAATCAAGAAAATAATGAAAAAAAACCTTGTGTTCTGCGTAGAAATAATTTAAAATATGAAAGAACAGAGGCATGAAACGGAATGGGCTTCTGTCTGTTCCGTTTTTTATGCGCAGCCCTGTGCAGAAGAAGTATGCCGCTAAGGCGGCGCACGGGGCGCGCGGCAAGTAGGGAAAAGTCTTCCCTGCTCGATTGCACAGTCTCGTGCAGCTTTAGAGTTTTGAAAAAAGATTTATGTAGGAGGTAGAAAGTCATGTCATATGTTGATGAAGTCCTGGAAAAAGTAGTGGCGAAGAACCCGGCTGAACCGGAATTCCACCAGGCGGTAAAGGAAGTGCTGGAATCACTGAGGGTAGTAGTCGAAGCAAATGAAGAGAAGTTCAGAAGAGATGCTTTGTTGGAGAGACTGGTGGAGCCGGAGAGACAGTTAAAGTTCCGTGTACCATGGGTAGACGACAAAGGACAGGTACAGGTGAATACAGGTTATCGTGTACAGTTTAACAGCGCGATCGGACCATATAAGGGCGGATTACGTCTTCACCCTTCTGTAAATCTTGGAATCATCAAGTTCCTTGGTTTTGAGCAGATTTTCAAGAATTCATTGACCGGACTTCCTATCGGCGGAGGAAAAGGCGGCGCGGATTTTGATCCGAAAGGAAAATCTGACAGAGAAGTTATGGCGTTCTGCCAGAGTTTTATGACAGAACTCTGTAAGCATATCGGCGCGGACACCGATGTTCCGGCAGGAGATATAGGAACAGGCGCAAGAGAGATCGGTTATATGTTCGGTCAGTATAAGAGAATCCGCGGCGTATACGAAGGTGTTCTTACAGGAAAAGGATTGAGCTACGGCGGATCTCTTGCGAGAACAGAAGCTACGGGATATGGTCTTTTGTATCTGACGGAGGAATTGCTTAAGATCAATGGAAAAGAGCTGGCAGGAAAGACCGTTGCAGTATCCGGCTCCGGAAATGTTGCGATCTATGCGACACAGAAAGCGCAGCAGTTAGGCGCTAAGGTAGTAACCGTCAGCGACTCTAACGGATGGGTGTATGATCCGGAAGGTATTGACGTAGACGCGTTGAAGGAGATCAAAGAGGTAAAGCGTGCAAGACTGACGGAATATAAGAAGTATCGTCCGAATTCAGAGTATCATGAAGGACGCGGAGTATGGTCGGTAAAGGTTGACATCGCGCTTCCGTGCGCGACACAGAACGAACTCCATCTGGAAGACGCGAAGATGCTCGCGGAGAACGGGTGCTTCATCGTTGCCGAGGGAGCTAATATGCCGACGACTCTGGAGGCGACGGAATATCTGCAGGAGCACGGTGTGCTGTTTGCACCCGGAAAGGCTGCCAATGCAGGAGGAGTTGCCACATCCGCCCTTGAGATGTCCCAGAACAGCGAACGTCTGAGCTGGACTTTTGAGGAAGTAGATGAGAAGCTGAAAGGAATCATGGTTAATATCTGCCATAATATGGTAGATGCGGCAAAGCGCTACGGTGCAGAGGGCAATTATGTTGTCGGAGCGAATATCGCAGGTTTCGAGAAGGTCGTAGACGCTATGACGGCCCAGGGAATCGTATAACGTATTTAAGAAGAGAGTAGATAAGATAGATAGATTAAGAGGAGCGGGATGTCTTGGTTAGGGTCAGAGACATCCTGCTCCTCTTAATATGCCGTTTATCAGCGTTGTGAGTCACATTTATCTTCATATGCATATTTGGTTTTCGCAAAAAAATAAGAGACATCTCTGTCTCTTATTCTCACACTTCTTCAGGAAAGTAGCGGGAACTGGATTTGAACCAGCGACACCACGGGTATGAACCGTGTGCTCTCGCCAACTGAGCTATCCCGCCATTTATAAACCTGTAAAAGACTTTACAACAAATATTGTTGTAAATGGGACCTATAGGGCTCGAACCTATGACCCTCTGCTTGTAAGGCAGATGCT
>CANODD010000300.1 GCA_947564705.1 uncultured Dorea sp.
AACGCACTTCCCATACTCGGAGAAAAGAAAAACACCCATCCCAACATAACAAACACCATTGTATAAATATGTTTGACAAACCCGGGCAGACGCTCCAGCACATCTTTCAATAAATACTTTTCCAAAAACAACAGGACGCCGTAATACAGCCCCCAAAAGATAAAATTCCACGCAGCGCCATGCCATAATCCCGTCAGCATCCACACTACAAAGATATTGCGGATATTCTTTCCCTTGCTGACACGATTACCGCCCAAAGGAATATATACATACTCCCTGAACCATGTCCCGAGCGACATGTGCCATCTTCTCCAAAACTCCGTGATACTGGCCGACGTATACGGATAATCGAAGTTCTTTATGAAATCAAATCCAAACATTTTTCCAAGTCCGATCGCCATGTCCGAATATCCGCTGAAGTCAAAATATATCTGAAACGTATATGCGGCACACCCGATCCACGCCGTAAGCACAGACACCTCCTGATTCGGAAGGGCAGCGATCGCATCATACGCCATACCGATATTATTTGCCAGAAGCACTTTCTTCCCAAGCCCCCGAAGGAACCATGCAATACCATTCCCGATCTTCGAGAAACTTTCCCTTCTGTTCGCCAACTGCTGCTCCACATCCGCATAGCGCACAATCGGTCCCGCGATAAGCTGCGGGAACATAGAGATGTATGTCCCAAAATAAATCAGGTTCTTCTGTACTGCCACATTTCCCTTATACACGTCTATCACATATGACAACGTCTGGAATGTATAAAAAGAAATACCGATGGGAAGCGGCAGCGCCCGATATGGAATATCAACCGGAAGTATCCGGTTCAGGTTCTGAAGTAAAAATCCATAATATTTGAAAAATCCCAATACAGACAGATTCACTGCGACGGCGATCCAGAAGACCGTCCTGGCACGTCTCTTTTGCCCTTCGCTCCTATGATACTCTATTTCGATTCCCGTAATATAATTGTAAACGATACTGAACATCATCAATACCACATAGATCGGCTCGCCCCATGCATAAAAGATAAGGCTGGCTATCAGGATGACTAAGTTCTTAAATTTCCTCGGAACAAGAAAATACGCCAGAAGAACGATCGGCAAAAATACAAACACAAAAAACACACTACTGAAAATCATAATTCATTTCCTCTACAGACTTTTCTGAAAAGCTTTATCCGCCTTTTTGGCCTTTTTATCCACCACATATAATATGTAATTACCCTTTACATCTAAAACATGATCCTTCAACAGCTTGCTCTGCTCCACCCCATATCCTTCAAAGCTTTCAAGCTGTTTATCAAGCCTTCCCTCTATAGCCGCCTCCACCGCTTCCGACTGGGAGACGTCCTTTAATTTCACAATCAGCAGTTCTTCCACCTTCATATTTGAATCCGATACATAGAGCGTGACGCCTTCATAATCATTGGCGTTTATTCCATATAATCTCTTTACCATCCGGTTATCCGCCCGGGATAATCCTTTCGCGCCATATGCTTTGACCACCTGCTTCGACACATCCTTAAGCTCCGCGTCGCTGATCTCCCCGCTGCTCAATAAGCTGACAATAAACACCAACAGAAAAAGAATTAATATGTATTTTACCACGCCGATATATTTCATTAGACTCTTCATTACGCATCTACCTCAGTCAACATATTGATTGCCCAATATTCATAGAAATCCTTCTGGAAATGAATCCCGTCCGTATCATACAGATCATTGTGCTCTTCAAACACCTGGGTATTATCTATATAGGAATACCCCTTTTCTTCACACCAGGCTTTCACCGCCTCGTTATAATCCGGTATATTCAGCCAGAGAGCCGATTTATTGAAGGCCGGATCTTTGGCAGGGAATATGGAATTGACATAGATATGCGTATCCGGAAGCTCCTTCATAAGCGTCTGCATCGTCTCTTCGTAAGCCTCCACATATTCTTCCTTCGTAGGCCAGAGCCCGATACTTACATCATTGATTCCCGTACACAAAAACAGATAGGACGGATTCAGCGTCTTCATCTGTTCCAGGTAATTCGGAATATCCGCAATGGTTAGCCCAGCTTCCGCCATCACCCTTTGATTGTCCAGGAATTCGTAGAATGTAAATCCTACGCTTCTGGAATCTCCAAAAACAACGTAATCGCTGAACTGCGCCCACACCGAGAGTTCGCCGTTGGCAAATGCCTCCGCCTGCGATTCTTTACGCACCTTCTTTACAGCGCCCTCCACTTCCGCCATATCTCTGGATTCCAGCTTTTTTAAATATGCAATACCTTTTTCCCTCTCTTTACTGTTCGGGTTCCACAGCGCTTTCACAAGCGTAACCAACAGAATGACGACAACCGTTCCGACAATGACCGCAATCCACTTTCGATTCCTTCTATCTGCAAGACTCTTTTTCATATTCCCCATATGATTCGTCATATGGCCCATCGTACTATTCATGAAATCCATCTTTTTCATCCCTTTATCGTCTTCAGACATAAAATAGAATGTGCCGAGGCACATTTTCCACGTATATGAGTATACTCCATCCAACGACATTTTTCAAGATAATTCGTGCTTATTCGACATGCTCTCATTCTTTACTGCTTATTTCCTGCCGTCTGCTTTTCCTGCCGCCCGATCATCTAAAAAGCAGGCGCCAAACAGAATAAAAACGGCGTTGTGTCATCCCGTTCGATAACACAACGCCATTTGTATTATGCAATCTTTGCCTTTGCCGTTTCCGCCAGTGACGCAAACCCGGCCGCATCGTTTACAGCCATCTCAGCCAGCATCTTTCTGTTGATATCAATATTTGCAAGCTTCAATCCATGCATTAACTTGCTGTAAGATAATCCGTTCATTCTCGCAGCCGCATTGATACGTGCGATCCACAGCTGACGCATCTGACGCTTGCGCTGCTTCCTTCCGGCATAAGAAGAAGTAAGCGCTCTCATCACTGACTGCTTTGCCACTCTGTACTGTTTCGAACGTGCTCCTCTATATCCTTTTGCCAGTTTTAAAACTCTGTTATGCTTCTTTTTAGCGTTCATTCCGCCTTTAATTCTTGCCATGTCTTGTCTCCTCCTTCAATACTTTGATCCATTATCTTACAGATATGGTAATACCTTCTTCATGTTCTTTACATTTGTTTTATCAGTAATGATTGATTTCCTAAGATTTCTCTTTCTCTTTGCAGACTTCTTAGTTAAGATATGGCTCTTATACGCTTTATTTCTTTTTAACTTTCCTGTACCTGTCTTTTTGAAGCGCTTTGCAGCTGCTCTATTTGT
>CANODD010000301.1 GCA_947564705.1 uncultured Dorea sp.
AGAGGACAGAGGACAGAGGACAGAGGACAGAGGACAGAGGACAGAGGACAGAGGACAGAGGATAGAGGATAGATGGATAGATGGATAGAAGATGGATAGAGGATGGATAGATGGATAGTAGAGGATAGATGGATAAATAAATGGATAGATAGATGATATATGCAGAGCATTATAAACGGCAGATTGTCAGAGAAAGGAGAGAACAGATATGGCAATTGATAAAAGTCTGGTTTCGGGAAGTACGTCCATGCTGATCTTGCGGTTGCTGGAGGAGAAGGATATGTATGGGTATGAGATGATTGAAGAGCTTCGCAGGAAGTCGGAGAATGTATTTGAGTTAAAAGCGGGAACGCTGTATCCCCTGCTTCATGGAATGGAGACAAAGGGGTTGTTAAGTTCTTACGAGAAAGAAGAATCCGGGAAAACGCGAAAATATTATCATATGGCGAAGGACGGATGTAAGCTGCTTGCACAGAAGAAAGAGGAATGGGCGGTATATTCCCGGGCGGTTGCGAATGTATTGGAAAGTCACGGTGTTCATTCTGAAGTAAGGCGGATATTCTGTGCGGGGATGAATATGGCGGTGTATTAGAGAGAGGAGGCGTCTTATGGGAGACAGAAAAGAAGAATATATTCGGATATTGACGGAGCAGATCCGCTGTAAGAAAGCCAGGAACCAGGTGGCACGGGAGATGCTGAATCATATGGAAGAGCAGGAAGAATTCTATGTAAGCGAGGGAATGACAAGAGATGAGGCGCAGGCTGAGGCAGTAAAAGAGATGGGAGATCCGGTGGAAGCAGGAGCGGCTCTTGATATGGTTCACCGTCCGCAGATGGTAGGGGGGCTTTTGGCATTGATGGGAATATTGTATGCGGCAGGTTTTCTGGTTTCCTGTTTTCTGCAGAAGAACTTTACGGATGCATCCCTCTTGCCCGGAGCAGGATGGCATCATATTATATATTTATTAATAGGGTTTATGATCATGGCAGGAGTCTGTTATGTGGATTACAGCAGGCTGGGGCTGTGGGCAAGAGAGCTGACTGTGCTGCTGGCAGTGATGATAGCTGCCGGGATTATGCTGTTTGGAGTTCCGGTAAACGGAGCGACAGTATTCCTTCATCTGCCGCTTCCGGGAGCGCCCTCTGTGAATATCAAGATGCTGTGCTATCTGTTTTTTCCATTATACGGCGCAGTCCTGTACGGATATCGGGGACAGGGATATTCTGCGGTTGTTAAGGGGATCTTGTGGATGCTTCCTGCAATATGTATAAGCCTTTATGTACCGAGTACAAGTACGGCTATGATGCTTTTCCTGATGTTTGTTCTGATTCTGTCATTTGCAGTCGGCAGGGGGTGGTTTGCAGTGTCCGTAAAGTATACGTTGGCAGGAATATGGGGGACTGTCTTGCTGATTCCGGCTGCCGTATATGTGTGGGTGGTTTGCGCAGGGGCAGGCTATCAGGCGGAGAGGCTTCGGGCAGTTCTGCATCCGGGAAACGGCGAAGCAGGATATCAGTTTCGTATGCTTCGGGAGATTCTGGACGGAAGTGTGTTAAGGGGCGCAGGTGAATCTGCGGTCAGCGCCGCAGAAGGGTTCCCGGGCGGGACGGAATTTGGTCTGGTATATGTGACGGCATACTACGGGATACTTGCCGCCGTACTGTTGATCGGTGTGCTGGCGTTTCTTTTTATCTGTTTTCTGGGGTTATCTCTCCGGCAGAAGAATGAATTGGGAATGATCATGGGTGTCAGTTGTTCTGTGGTATTCTTTGTACAGTTATTGTTCTATGTGCTGGTGAATACAGGAGTATTTCCGGTTGGCGGTGTTTATTGTCCTTTCTTTACTTATGGAGGGACGGGAGTGGTTGTGACGAATGTCTTGATAGGGCTGCTGCTCAGTATCTACCGTTATCAGGAGATTCCGTTAGATATGAAAGCGAAAAGGAGGCTGAAGGTTTCCGTTAAATCGAATATCTGATAGGAGGCTGAGTTAATCGAAAGATTTCTTCGCCGACTAAAAAGAGGCTGCTGCAAAAGAATCGATGCTTTTTGCAGCAGCCTTTTTCATGATATAGCAGGGGACATTCTTTTTCAGAGAAAATCCAATACCGGCGCCGTAAGCCCAAGATTTTGGTATGCGGACGCCCTGCTCTTTTGGGTGGTCTCGAAATGCGTCCTGTCGTCCGAAGCTTTATAGTTTATCAGGAGAAGCTTCCACGCGTTTTCACAGAGAGGATCGATATCCAGAGCCATGGCGGCGTGAGAGTTGGAGGCTTCTAACTCTCCGGCGGATGCATAATAGGATGCAATCTTCACCCGGAGACTGGCATATCGGATGTCATACTGATCTCTTAATAGATTGGCCCAGTCACATTTTACATCTTCAAAATATTTTCCGCGGTATAGAGAAGCGGCATACAGGACATCCGGGAGGTTTGTCTCTGATAATGAGGAAGCCAGGGATTCCGCATGCTGAAAGATGTCGGCGTCGCAGACTACGCTTCCCAGATCCAGGGAATAGTATCCGCGTTTGTAGTTCAGGGAGATATCTGTCTGGGTCTCCTTCAGAAATTTCCGCAGGTAATAGTTGCATGTATTGAGGTTGGAGAGGGCTTTTTCCTCAGAAAGATTTCCCCATAACGTCTTAAGCAGAGTCTGTCGGTAGATGCCGTTGGGACGGTTCTGGAGGAAAAGCGCGAAAAGCTCGCGGACTTTTGCCGTCCGCCATTCCGGCTGTATAGTTGAACCGCCCGTAATTTCTAGTTTGCCGAAGGCATGAAGCATAGGCTGTGATGAATGCGCCGGCGCGAAGCCGGAAGAAGCCGGCGGTGCTTCTGCAAACATATCTTGTATCCGCAGGATAGATTTATGAAAGCGTTCTTTGCTGACAGGTTTGAGGAGATAATCGGTCGCGTTGATCTCAAAAGCAGAGACTGCATATTGGTCGAACGCAGTGATGAAGATAATCTTGATTCTGTCTGCTGAACGGGCCTGCAGCATGGAAGCCAGTTCCATTCCGTTGTGGCCGGGCATGGCGATATCTAAGAAAGCGACCTGGGGACGCAGTTCTTCGATGGAATCAAGAACGTCGTCTGCATTATCGAAAGCGCCGATCAGTTCAAAATCACTGTAGGCTTCTAGGAGATAGCGTAATTTTGTCAATGCGGGCAGTTCGTCATCCACGATAATTGTTCTGTATTTCATGGCTTACCTCGATGAAAATTATTTTTTTCGGATATATGTGTCCTGGGGATCTTG
>CANODD010000302.1 GCA_947564705.1 uncultured Dorea sp.
GACAGCGAACATATCGAACTCGTTGCAAAACGTGTGAAGGGGGTAGAATAATATGAGTAAAGCATTAGGAATTGTGAATTTCTCCGGCAATAACATCTGGGTAAAAGGCCTGGAAGAATACCGCCCCATCGGCGCTTTCTCTTTCCTCGGCAGATACCGCGTCATCGACTTCCCGATCTCCAACATGAGCAACAGCGGAATCGAACGTATTCAGGTATATATCAGAAGAAAACCACGTTCTCTTATCGAACACCTCGGAACAGGACGTCATTATAACATTAACTCCAAACGCGGAAGATTACATATTCTTTTCTCCGAATCCAGAGATGAGAACAACATCTATAACACCGATATCGCTGCGTTCTCCGAGAATATGGAATGTATCGAAAGATCCCACAGCCCTTATGTGGTGATCGCTCCAGGTTACATGGTTTACTCCGCTAACTTTGATACTCTGCTTCAGAATCATATTGAGTCAGACGCAGACATCACTCTGCTTTATCACGCTATTGATAATGCCAAAGAATCCTGCCTGAACTGCAATACGTTGAACCTGAACCGTCAGAAAGGCGTGCTTTCTCTGGAGCCAAACCGGGGCAATGCCAAGAACAGGAACATTTTCATGGATACATATATTATGAAAAAAGAACTGTTCATCAGCCTGATCAAGAAAGCTAAATCTCTGTCATCCATGTACACTCTCGCAGATATTGTGAACAATGCCTGTGAAGAATTAGATGTACGCGGTATTTCCCACAGAGGCTTCTTCGCCGCCATTACAGACCTTCAAAGTTTCTATGACGCGAACCTGTCCCTGATCGATCTGAAGACGGCTACCAGCCTGTTTGACAATGAGAATTGGCCCATCTACACACGGACGAACGACTCCTGCCCGACTCAGTACTTCGAGACCGCGGATGTAAAGAACTCCGTTGTATCCAACGGATGTCTGATCGAAGGTTCCATCGAGCATTCCGTAATCGGACGTGGATGCGTGATCAAGAAAGGCGCCGTAGTACGCAACAGTATCGTCCTTCCTGGTACATATATCAGCGAAGATACTACCGTTGACTGTCAGGTTGTAGATAAGAACGTTAAGATCATCCATGCAAAGGAAATCATCTCCGATTCTCAGAAACCGGGATATATCCGCCGGGAAGACACTTTATAAATCAAATAAACTGTCAGGAAATAGTATATTATTTCCTGACAGTTTTATTATTGAATCTCTCTGATCTTCTTTCGCAAAGCAAGTACTTCATTGGGCGCAACCGACAACTCGTCCACTCCGATCTGAATCAGGTACTCGGTCAATTCCAGATCCGCCGCCATATCCCCGCATACACTGACATGCTTTTCTTCCAGATGAACGTTATTTGTAATGATCCGTATCATCTTAAGAAGCGCCGGATGATGCGTATTATAATATCTGTCCAGCTTCTCATTCTGCCTGTCCATCCCTAAGGTAAACTGCAGCAAATCATTCGTCCCTATACTGATAAAATCTACTTCTCTTGCCAGCTCTCCGCTGATCATGACAGCCGCCGGAGTCTCTATCATAGCCCCGATGGAAATGTCTTCGTCAAACGCGGTCTTTTCATTCTTCAATTCCTTCTTAGCCTTCTCAAGCATTAGCTTCGCCACAGTCACCTCGTCAATCGAAGTTATCATCGGAAACATGATGGAGAGATTCCCGAACGCAGACGCACGGAGTATGGCGCGAAGCTGTGTCTTAAAAACATCGTCTTTATCAAGCGACACCCGGATCCCTCGGTATCCCATAGCCGGATTCCTGTCTTCTCCCAGATCCAGACAATCCGCCGTCTTATCTCCTCCTATATCCGCCGTACGTATCACTACCTTCTTAATTCCCATCGACTCGGCCGCCAGCTTATACACCTGGAACTGGTATTCTTCCGTAGGCGGTTTTGAACCGCTCTCCATGTATAAAAATTCACTTCGGAATAATCCGATGCCGCCCGCATCGCTGCGCAGAACGTTCTCTATATCTTCCCTCGTACCGATATTCGCACAGACGTCAATCTTCTGCCCGCTCTGGGTAATATTCTCTTTTCCCTTCAAACGCTCCAGGTTCTGAACCTTGGTATGGTTGTTGTCCTGCTTTTGTTTCATCTTCGTGATCGTCGTATAATCCGGCTCAATATATATCTTTCCCTCGAACCCGTCAACAATGATCGTCTTTCCCTCATAATCCTTCTTAAGAGCCTCCCCAAGTCCAATGACAGAGGGTATCCCCTTCGTACGGGCAAGAACAGCCGTATGGGAATTAATCGTCCCGTATCTTGTAACAAATCCCAGCACCTTCGTCTTATCAAGCTGAACAGCCTCACTGGGATAGATTTCTCCCGACGCCAGGATAAAAGGTTCGTCCATCAGCATCTTATCTTTAAAAGTTCTGGAGAGGATACGCAGTACACGGTTGGATACGTCCTTGACATCTGCATCATGCCCCTGGATATAATCCTTCCCGTTGACTGCCGCCGTCACGATAAATTCCTCTGCCGCCGTCTGAATCGCATATTCCGCGTTCAATTTATGTTCCACTATGATATTCGTGATTTTATCAATCAGATCATGATCCTCCAGAACCATCTGCTGCATCTCGAAAATTGCCGCATTGGCTTCTCCGACTTCTTTTGACGCAGTCTCATAAAGTTCTTTTAATTCCTGTATCGCCTTTTTACGTGCTTTCTGAAAGCGCTGCACTTCTTTTTCCACATCCTTCACATAGATGCGTCTTATCTCTTTCGAGTCCCTCTTGAAAAATGATAACTTGCCGATCGCAATTCCTTCCGATACTTTTTTCCCCGTTAATGTAATCATACGTCCGATCCCCTGCCAACTATGTTTCTCTCTCCCGAAATCTAATGTTTTCTGATAAAATATACTTTACACTTTTCCACCCGTTTCGTCAAGTAAATTCAATCTCTTGTTTGCCTCTGCCGTAACAAAAAGTAACACAAAAACATGAGAAAAACATGAAAAAAGATGAAAAATTACTTGACTCATCTATAAATATATGCTAGTGTATTAACTAGTTATCTATAGACTATTCTTATAGATATGCTGATTCCAATTAATTACTATGGAGGGTATTGTCATGAAAGGTACAGTGAAATGGTTCAACAACCAAAAGGGTTACGGCTTCATTTCCGATGAGAGCGGTAACGACGTATTCGTACACTACTCCGGATTGAACATGGAAGGTTTCAAATCTCTGGAAGA
>CANODD010000303.1 GCA_947564705.1 uncultured Dorea sp.
ATCACCGCCATAGCGCTTGCATATCCAACATGATTATATCTTGCCAGCGTCTTATAGATGATGATGCTTATCGTCTCGGACGAACTGTTCGGTCCGCCCTCCGTCATAGCCCAGATAATGTCAAACGTCCTTGCCGCATCTATGATCCTGACCGACAATGCAGTTAATAAGACCGGCTTAATGTTGGGCAGTTTGATCAGAAGAATCTGTTGGAACAGATTCGCGCCGTCTATCTTCGCAGCCTCCATCATGCTTGAATCCAGCCCCTGAAGCCCTGCGAGTGTCATCAGCATCATAAACGGCGTCGTCAGCCATATATCTGCGATACAGCAGGCAATCAACGACCACTTTGCATCCGCAAGCCACAGGATATCACTGCTCTGCGCTAAGATTCCGACTCTTGTAAGCAGTTCATTGACAATACCAAAGCTGGAACTCATCATCAGCTTCCACGTAAGACCTGCAACCAGCGGGGCGATCATCAGCGGCGCCATCATCAAGGACCGGATGATCTTGCTCCCGCGGTAATTCAATTCAAAAAATAATGCAAAGAGCAGACCTATGACCGTCTCCAGACCAACCGCCAGTATAATATATATCAATGTATTTTTTAATTGTTTCAGAAAGCCTCCGGCCGTAAACGCCCGTATATAATTGCTGAATCCAATAAATGTCTTCTCCCCGGTAATCCCTATATCAAAGAAACTGTCAATCACCATCGTAATGATCGGATAGATCAGGAACGCACCCATGAATACCGCGCCCGGCAGGAAAAATAACAGCAATGTTTTTCTTGAAATTAATCTCATTCTATTTGCCCCCATTTTGATCCGAGCACTTCCCGGGAGAAGCCGACAGCAGGTAAATAAACGCCGTATATTATTTGCCAGCCATCCCAATCCGTAAAATCTTCCGGAAGTGCTCTTTGCCTTAGAAACCGGCGTAAAACAACTTATATTTGCAGCTTACGTTATCTGCACAAATTATTTTCCGACAGTTTCTGTTATCCGTAATTACTGTCCTATGGCTTCTATCTCTGCCGCCGCCGACTTAAGCGCATCTTCGGCGTCAGCCCCGCCAAGGCAGGATTCTACAACACCTGTCAGCACCTCTTCAATCTGCGCCCATGTGGTTACCATCGGCCTTGCCTGGGACTGCTCGGCCCCCAAAGTCTCAAGAACCGCTGTTGTATGTTCATTACCTGCTTCTTTTCCTGCCTCTTCATACACAGACGTCCTTCCTGCAATCTTCAGTGTAAGATCCATATAATCCGCATTGTGGCCGTACATATATTCCACATATTTAAGCGCCATCTCTTTATTCGTCGAATTCTTCATCACGCATTCATACCATGGACCCGTCGTAGCGCCGATTCCTGCGCTTCCCGCGATCATCGGGGCACATCCGACCTTATCCTCACCCAACGCTTCCACTGCCGCCGGATACTGGTGGCTCCAGTTCAGCTGCATGGCAACCTTTTCGTTGGTAAATAATTCCTGTGATTCTGTCGATGCCGTTGATAAAGAATCTGCAGGGGTATAGTCAGCCTCCGCATTCTCCGCCATAAAGTTTAACGCATCTATGTATGCCTGATCTGTGATATTGACCTTTCCATCCTTGTCAAATACCAGCCCTTCGGCTCCTGCCTGGCAGGCAAAATCAAGGAATGAGCAGACGGCGTCAGAACCGCTTCCAAATACAGTTGTTCCATACATGCCATCCTTGGTAAGTTCTTTCGCCATTGCCTGATATTCCTCCCAGGTCTTTGGAACCTTATCTTCCGGGATCAGATCTTTTCTGTAGATCAGCACCTTCGCATTCACCCACATCGGATACCCAAGGAGATCTCCGTCCAGGGTACCGCTGTCTTCAAGAGTCGGAAGAAAATCACTCTTATCCGCATCACCGACCGGCTCTATCGCATCTTTAAACGCAGCAAGCCATACCACATCCAGACACCCGACATCATGCGTCGCTTCCCCGGCCTTAATCTCTGTCGAAAGCTTGTCATACATACCGGTATATGCAACCGCATCTACTACAACCTTACAGCCTGTCTCCTTCTCAAAATCCGCCGCCGTCTCATTCGCAAGAGCTTCTGCCGGCGACCCGCTTTCAACCAGAACCGTAATGCTGTTTCCTTTGCTCTCTGAAGATTTATTATCCTCTTTCTTCCCACCACATCCAACGGCAAGTGACATTACCATGACCGACGTAAGTAACACGCTAAAAATTCTTTTTTTCATTTTTTCTCCTTTTCTACCTGCTTTGTTTGTTTTCTTGTTTCATTTTATGAAATATATTTCATTTATATTTTCATTATAACATCATTTACATAATATGCAATACACATTTTATCTTTCGTTATTTTACACAATTTCTATCATGATTATTTGCATATAAAACAAATTTATTGGTTAAATTATACTATATTTTATATTTTCAAAATGAAACACGCTTTCAATTATGATTTGAAACATTTTTCATTTTCATGCCTTCTGTTTACATTATTTCACAGCTATGTTATACTTTTTTCAAATTATCCGTTGAGCGAGGAACAATATAATGAAAAAAAACAACAAAATAAATATACGAGATATTGCATCAGCCTGCGAGATCTCTCCTGCTACCGTATCCAGATACTTTAATAATCCCGGTCTGCTCTCCGACTCTACCCGCAGGAAAATCGAACAAAAGCTAAAGGAATTAAATTTTCAGCCCGGATGGTCCATGCAGATCCAGGAGGATCACACTACGAATCTGATCATCGTAATCCTGCCGCATCTCCAGTTTGGTTTTTATACGGAGCTGCTCAATCAGTTAATAGAGATCGGCAAAGAAAAAGGGTACCACATGATTCCGTATACATCCAAAAAATCGAAAAAAGAAGAGCTATCCGCAATCCATGCCTTATGCCAGTACCGGCCCAGGGGGATCATTCTGTTAAGCCCATTGCTTGAAGAGGAAGATATCGCTGCTCTGCCAGTGCCCGTTATCACCATCGAACGCTCCGGCGGAAACTTTATGCAGATCAACAGTGATAATTTCACCGGTGGGAAACTGGCCGCCGAACTTCTGCTCAAGAACAAATGTGAAGTATTCGTCCATATCAATAATGGATACAGTACCATATGGCCTTCTTTTAAGCGGATTGTGGGGTTTGAATGCCTGATGGAAGAACAGGCCTACGAGAGAATCATACGGCCAGAATTATCCGAGCCGTTTCTGCC
>CANODD010000304.1 GCA_947564705.1 uncultured Dorea sp.
TTTTCACACAAGTCTCCTCTGACACTTACTTCTTTAATACAATCTCAGCTTTTGTGGAATTCACATCATCGAATGTAACAATCAGGCTCGCCGGCATACTTTCTTTATCTTCCAGGGACTTATCGACCCATTCCCTGCCAAACACGATCTTCCTGTCCTTATATGTCACTTCATCCGAAACATCCAGCAATTCCTCGTCCGTACCTTTCCGCTTTACAGAGACCACCTTTGCAGCGGCCATATCGCCGGAACCTAAGTCTACTTCCACGGATACCGGATTTCCTGCCGATACTGTGTATTCATTCTTCGCAATTGACGGCGCCTTACTCTCTTCTTCTTTTTGTTCCTCTTCCTTTTCTACCGCCTTCTCTTCTTTGTTCTCTGCTTTATCTAATACATCCTGTACAGTATCGTTTTCGGTTTTATCTCCAATTTTCCCTGTCTCCGCATCCTTGGCAGGCTCCAGCTCTCCTTCAAGTATCGCATCCTTTCGTTTCGCCGTTCCCTCTTTAGGAGAGACCTTCCAGTCAACCTTTATCTTAGGGACAATATCCCCAAGTTTCGTCCAGCCGTCTTTTCCATTGGCTGCCCCTGTAAGCTGAAACGAGTATTCGTCGAACCGAATATCCGAAGTGTCTTCTTTTAGCTTATATGTATATTTTTCACTTTTTTTATCATAACTGTACGCATATGCTCCGTCCGGTGCGGCAGCGACCGTTACATCCAGACTCAGACCGTCTCTTCCGATAGGAATCTCTCTGTCCTTATCCTTAAGCGCAAGATAAAGGCTTGCTTTTGTATCCTTTTTAGATTTCTTCTTATCCGCAAGCGTAATCCTGTCTGTGAAATCCTCCGACACTTTTATGTTCAGGGAGACATTGACCGGCATGGAACTCTTATTGACTATCGTCACATGATCACTCGCGCTGCTGTAATCTTCCTTCGCCTTTCCGTCTGTTCGCTTAAAGAACACCGTAGAATCCTTCTCGAATTTCTTTCCGTTATACGCGGCAGCATCTGTCTTATTGATCAGGCCTTGCGGATCTAAGATAAAGTCAAAGATACCATCCGTATTCATTGGCAAGTCTACCTGATATACGTTTGTATTGGCATCTTCCATTTCATCTCCTGAAGCTGATACAGGCAGAGATGGAAGCATCATCAATACCGCCATCATAAATGCTAAATGTTTTTTCTTCATTTCAACCATCTCCTTATTACACTCAAACAACATCACCTTTAGTGATTTAAACGTTGGTCAACCAACTCTTTGTTTATTGAACTTTGCAACAAAATCCGGATTCATATTTTGGGCACTGTAATATGTTAAATCATGTTCTTTATATTATTTACTTTCGATTTTTTTACATTTGACATCGTATAAACACCCTCTTAATTTTACGTCCCCGAACACCGCAAACCTAATGTACTTATTGTATCATACTTCAACATTCTGTATCATCACCGGCTTCCCCGTCTTCTGATACAGCGGCACCAGCGAACTCCAATCTCCGTAATACCCGTCACTCAGCGCAATCGCTGTATACATATCCGGTGTCTCATCATATATCCCTATATTTTCATCAAGAAACCGTTGCTTTAACTTCATATATTCCTCATAAAGTCCGGAACGCATGGATTCTATGGTCGCCTCCATCAATGGGTGGGGTCTCCACAGAAGCGCGATCTCGTCTTTATTGCTTTCAAATATGTCAAATACTTCCCGCATCTTCGAAAGCATCTTGTCATTATATCTTAATATAGCCCCTACGCTGGTATTGTAAAGAATAACTTTTTTCAGACTGCCATCGGGCTTCTCAATGATCCTTCTCCACTCTTCGGAGATATCGACATCTTCCCTTGTCATGCTTAAGACCTTATCCACTTTCGGCGAACCGGCACCGCTTATCTTTTTTTCCCAATAGGGCCTGGCCGCCGCCTTATTCCCGCTTGCCTCCGTCAGTACGTCAATATATATCTGCCGCATATCCTCTGACTGGACGATCACCTGATCTGCATGAATGACACCGGGCGTAGTACAAAAATGTTTCATATTCTCTATAGCATTTTTATTGTCCGGGCTTATTTCATTCAATATGAAGTAAGGTATATAGACCAACTTATCCGTCATCTTTTTTAAATTGCTTGAAAAGAAAAATGGATGGACACTTGTCACATAATTCGCATCATCATACGGATTGTGGATAAATATCATATCCGGTCTTCTTCCTTCGAAATCATAGTCCTTATATCCTGTTATCGGCACATCAGCGGGGTACAAGTCTCCTTCGTAGTGCATTTCCCGAAAGCTTCCGTCCGGATTCTTGTCATAATAAGGAATCGGCACTACATATGCGTCACAGTCCGGATCTGCATCGGCTGCTTTCCACACACTCTCCAGAGAATCCCACATAGATGCTTTATATGGAAGAAATACAACCTCTGTGCGTATCCTGATATCGTCTTCAATACTCTTTTTTATCCGCATCAATCTGCTCCGCAGATTGCTTTTCGTCTCGCTTACGGCTTTGCGCTGGCCTTGCTGCAATGCTTCGTGGAGCTGATAGATATACTCACAATACTCTTCCAGCATCCCGATCGTCACAAAATCCTCGCCTTCCGTCTCTTCAATCAGATTCCCCAACTGAATTGCGCCCTCCTGACACTGGCCGAGCAGCTCCATGGCTTCTGAGATCAGACTCTTCTTCATACATCTTATTATCTCATCATGCACCTGTGCAAGGACTTCCAAAAACCCTTTCGCCTGTTCCTTTTGCGCTTTTCTCATAATATCCCTACTTTTCTCTTTATATCCGATTCAAATATACCTGACACAATATACTAATTATATGTAATGACGCCTAATCTGTCAACCAGCCCATTGAATCATTCATCAATCGGGAAACAGCCGAAAAACTCCTTGAACCCCCCTCCCATAAATGCTAAAATATAACTGCTATTTTTAAAGAAAACACGATCCAATACACAAAAGAGGCAAGCATACCATGACCCAACACCAACCACTCCCTTCATCCATTGACAACCTAATCTATCTATTCGAACTGGACTCTGTCCGGAAATCCGAAAGAGAATGTATCGAAGCCCAGAAAGCGCTTTTCAAAGAAATCATGAGCGGAAATATTGTAGTGCTTTCCTATAATCAGATCAGCTCTTTAGCGATGTTTGACCTGCTTGACATCTATTAGAACCAACATACAAG
>CANODD010000305.1 GCA_947564705.1 uncultured Dorea sp.
TGGTCTTTAAGGCGGAAGGAAGATGTTCTGTTTCTTTTTTCTCCAGTAGATATAGAAGATATTGGTAATGTTCTGTTGATTGTGGAGAATCATGAAAGGGCGAATTTGTTTCGTCCAGGCGTATCTTTTGTTCCATACCGGTCACAACGGAATGATCCAGAGTTTGATATAATCTACGGATCATTTCGGGGAGTTTTGCAGAGCTGAAACGCTGCTCGCTTATAACCATTGTAAGGAAGGATTCTTTACTCTTTAATTTTTCAAATTCCCGGTTCATTATCCTTCCAAAATCATCGAATATCATCTCTTCGGGATAGAGAAAAAGCATCTCCAGATCATCACGTCCGTATACGATAATCTGGCTGTTTTCCGTGGAAAAGATCTCGTGATTAAAATTATTATTGAATCGTGGTATCAGACCGTTTCTGCGTATGATTGCGGCATAATAACAGGAGGAAGGGAAGAGCCGGGTTAATTCTTTTTGGTCTATAGAACAGGAGTCCTTGCTCATACGCCGGAAAAAAAGGTTCCTGCGGTTATGGTACACAGTATCTAATTTTAAGCAGATCGTTCGGCAGAGGCCTGCCATTTCATTTAGATTGATCGGTTTTAGAATATAGTCCGCAGCTCCGGTTCGGAGAGTCTCTTTGACGAAGTCAAAATCCTGATGCCCGCTTACGACAACCGAACAGATATAAGGAAAGTCACGGCAGATGTAAGAGACGAGCTCAACGCCGTTCATCTCAGGCATCATAATGTCGGTAAATACTACGTCGATAGGCTGTACATTGAGGATGCTTAAGGCTTCAAGGCCGCTGTCAGCAGTAGCTGCAACTTCTAATCCCGGACATTTTAGTTCGATGATTTTCTCTATAAAATGAACTGCCGCAGGTTCATCGTCTACAATTAGTACTTTATATTTCATCATTATACATATCCTCCGTAATATTTTCGATATCGACATTGATGCCGATGCTGACGTCTGTTCCATTTTCATCTGAGCGGATGGAGAAGGAGAGGTCGTCGCCATAGACAAGGAACAGGCGGGCATACGTGTTAATCAGCCCCATTCCGCCGATTTCAAGCTCCACCTGGCTGCGGTCAATGGAAAGCCGTTGTTTTATAGCTGTCATTTGTAACTCAAGCCGTTGTTTTGTGTCACTGTCAAAGCCGCCTCCGTTGTCATGGATATTCAGGAACCAGCATCCGGCCCGTCCGTTTCCGGTTACGGTAATCCGAAGAGGCCTGTGTGTATTGGAGTAACCGTGAGTGACAGAATTCTCTACGATTTGCTGCAGGACGATCTTGGGAAGTTCTTCCTCTTCGATGTCTGGTTCGATTTGGATGCAGTATTCAAGACGGTCTTCGTATCTGTATTTTAGCAGATTGAAATATAGCTGCAGATATTCTTTTTCCTTGCGTATGGTGCCCATCTTTTCCTTGTTGTTGGTGGAATAACGCAGCATCTGTCCAAGACAGGAGCAGATATCGCAGATATTCTCATTCTCGTCAGTATCCATAATACTTTTGGCAGAGATGATGTTCAGTACATTATAGAGGAAATGCGGATTCACCTGTGCCTGCAGAAGATCAAACTGTGCCTGTAATTGCAGGACGGACAGCTTCTTCTCACGTTCGATCGAATCGCTTAACCGCTCCATGACAGTGAAGAAAGAGTGGTACAGCGCGGCGATTTCCTCGCTGGAATGCAGATATTGTTCTGTATCAGGAGTGATCTTCGGCATATGATAGAGATTTGTCTGTTCCATTACATTGCGCAGGGTGTGAATTGGGCGGGTCAGCGTCTGAGCCGAATATCTGGAATAAATAAAGGCAATCATAAAAAATATCGTCAGAAGCAGCAGGACACCGGGAAGAATCTGAATACATAACTGCCTGCTTAGATTCATATGGTTCACGATAACTGTCGTGACGTGTGTCTGCTGGCTATTGGTGAAGGCGACGACTTCCTTCTGCGTAGAGAGGTGGCCTCCCTCAGGGTGGAGCTCCGAGATCATCTGGAAATAATCGGTCTGATCTTCCTTATCGCTGGAGTATAGGAGGCTGCCGTCTTCATTATATAAGAAGATATGATAAGCGCTGTCGGCGGGCAGCAACAGATTGGTCAGGTCGGATTCTGTCCACTGTACTTCTATATATCCCATTCTGGCGCCTACCAGCCGTTTTATTACGGAAAGAATGAGCTGGTTGTGGTTTTTACCCCATTCGTCGAGATGGCAGGGGATGATGGTGAGTTCGCCGTAAGACAGTCCGGATATACCGTGAATCTCGTTGAAATCAACAGTAGGATCAACGGAATCTTTCCTCTTGCTGTTCCCGGCTATTACGACTCCGTTTTCATTATAAAATATGGCGCGGTAGAATTGACGTTTTGTAAAATAATTATTGAGTCCCACACGGACGGTGCGGTAGGATTCGTCAAAATAAAGAGAACTGTAATCATCATCTATATCCTGAATCTGGGACAGGGTGGTGATCGCGGTTAAGATATTCTGGTCGGAGAGCAGCAGAGTGCTCACCATCTCTGACTGGGAGACGACGTCGTCAAAACGGCCGGAAGTGATAAGCGCTGTCTGTGTAAGCCAGTCATATTCTTTCTTGGTATAGATCTGTGCAAGAGTCAGGCCAAAGACAACTGCCAGGCAGATGCCGGAAAAAGAAGCGAAGACACCGAGCCCGCGGCGGATTTTTTTTTCAAAAGTCATTTCATTTACCTCTGAATTTATAAGGTTTAGCTGTATCGTTTTCTATAATTATATAGAGACAAAAATGCAAAAGTCAAGGGAGCGTAGTTGAATGAAAGATTTGTATATGGCAGTTGATTGTTTTTTGCATATTGCCGGGCGGATGAATGAAAAATCTTGCGGCCATGTATAAGAGTGAAAGGTTAGTCCATCCGCGTTGGTGTGATAATCCATGTTTCGCCCCGATGATGTATGCTAGAATAAAAACATCAAAAAATATACAAAACATAATGAAGGAGGAATGAATATGAAAAGAATGCTTATTGCGGTATTGGCTCTGACTATGGGATGTTCTCTGATCGGCTGTAGTTCAGGCAATGATTCAGGCGGTGATGGAACAGGAGGAGAAGAAAAGAAAGAAGAGACGACGCTGACCATACAGTGGCCTACAGATATGTCGTCGGCCGGGATTGAGGCGGTGTGCAAACTGGCAGAGGAGAAG
>CANODD010000306.1 GCA_947564705.1 uncultured Dorea sp.
TGCATCGTGGCGAAACCGGGCGCATTTTGCGAGGCCATGGTGACCAGAAAGAGGAATACGAGGAACAGCGGTTTGACAGGGCGAATCGGGATCTGACGAGGGTTAATCTGTTTGTAAACCGTGCGATGACCTTTATGATGCCGGTGATGATGCTGATTATGAACGGTGTTGCCGTGCTGATCGTGTGGGTCGGCGGTCACAGTATCAATGAAGGAACGATGCAGGTGGGAGATATGATGGCATTTATCCAATATACGATGCAGATTATCATGTCCTTCCTGATGATCTGTATGATATCTGTCATGCTGCCGAGGGCTGCGGTGTCTGCGGAGCGTGTGGATGAGATTCTTATGAGCGGAACCTTGATTCATGATCCGAAGGAACCGGTTTCCCTGCCGAAAACAGAAAACGGCGGCATAGTGTTTGATCATGTGTCTTTCCGTTATCCGGGAGCAGAAGAAGATGTGCTTAAGGATATATCATTTGTAGCAAAGCCCGGGCAGACGACGGCGTTTATCGGGAGTACCGGAAGCGGCAAATCTACGCTGGTCAACCTGATTCCCAGATTCTATGACGTTACAGAAGGGCGGATTATGATGAACGGAACAGATATCCGGGACATTACCCAGCATGAACTGCGGGACAGACTTGGATATGTGCCCCAGAAGGGGGTTCTGTTCTCGGGAGATATCGCTTCGAATATCCTGTATGGCAATCCGGCGGGCAGTGAGGAAGAGATGAAAGAAGCGGCAGGGATTGCGCAGGCAGCAGAGTTTGTGGAAGAGAAGAAAGAAAAATATCATAGTCCTATCGCCCAGGGGGGAACCAATGTGTCCGGCGGGCAGAAGCAGAGGCTGTCGATCGCAAGGGCAATCGCGAAGCATCCCTCTGTATATATTTTTGACGACAGTTTCTCGGCTCTGGATTATAAGACAGATGTGAAGCTTCGCAATGCCCTGAAAGAGAAGACGAAGGAGAGTACGGTTCTGATCGTGGCGCAGAGGATCAGTACCATTCTGCATGCGGAGCAGATTATCGTGCTGGATGACGGAAAGGTAGCGGGCAAGGGTACGCACCGGGAGCTTCTCAGGAATTGTGAGGAATATTATCAGATTGCGGCGTCCCAGTTGTCCGAGAAAGAATTGGAAAACGATCTGAAGGAGGTGGGATAATATGGCTGGAAAGGGTATGAGGCACAGAGGGCCTATGGGCCACGGGGGGCATGGAATGCCGGGAGAGAAGGCCAAGGATTTTAAGGGAACGATGAAGAAATTAACAGCTTATCTCGGAAAGTTTAAAGCGGCAATCTTTTTCGTTATGCTCTTCGCTGTCGGAAGTACGGTCTTCAATATAGCGGGGCCAAAGATTCTGGGGAAAGCGACGACAGAGCTTTTTAACGGTTTGGTGGGAAAGATATCCGGCGGACCGGGAATTGATTTTGATAAGATCGGAAAGATACTGCTTATGCTGCTTGGCCTCTATGTGTGCAGCGCGTTGTTCTCATTTATCCAGGGGTACATCATGACGGGCGTATCCCAGAAGCTTACCTATCAGATGCGTAAAGAGATCTCGGAGAAGATCCGGCGTCTTCCGATGAATTATTTTGACAAGGTTTCTCATGGTGAGATATTGTCCCGGATAACCAACGATGTAGATACGTTAAGCCAAAGCCTGAACCAGAGTGCGACGCAGATGATCACTTCGGTGACGACGATTGTCGGCGTATTGATCATGATGCTGAGTATCAGTCCTCTGATGACGCTGATTGCGCTTCTGATTCTTCCGGTATCCGTGGGATTTATCTCTGTGATTGTGAAATATTCTCAGAGGTATTTTAAGAACCAGCAGGAATATCTTGGCCATGTCAACGGGCAGGTAGAGGAAGTGTATGGAGGGCATAATATTGTCAAGGCATTCAATAAAGAAGAGGATGTAATCGCGGAGTTTGAAAGGGATAACGATATCCTGTGTGAATCAGCGTGGAAATCCCAGTTCTTATCCGGTATGATGATGCCGATCATGCAGTTTGTGGGAAATCTGGGGTATGTGGCTGTAGTAATCCTCGGCGGATATCTGGCGATGAAGAAGACCATTGAGGTAGGGGATATCCAGTCATTCATCCAGTATGTGCGTAACTTCACCCAGCCGATCCAGCAGGCGGCGCAGGTGGCGAATATGCTGCAGTCCACGGCGGCGGCTTCGGAGAGGGTGTTTGAATTCCTGGAAGAAGCGGAAGAGGACCAGACGGTGCCGGAGGCGGTAACCATAGAGGGGCTTCAGGGCCGTGTGGAATTTGATCATGTGCGGTTCGGGTATAATCCGGAGCATACGATTATCCATGATTTCAGCGCGAAGATAGAGCCGGGACAGAAGATTGCGATCGTGGGACCGACGGGGGCGGGGAAGACGACGATGGTGAAACTATTGATGCGGTTCTATGACGTGGGCGGCGGTTCGATCAAGGTAGACGGCCATGATGTCCGCGACTTTAACCGGAGCGAGCTTCGGGAGATGTTCGGTATGGTTCTGCAGGATACCTGGCTGTTCAAGGGAAGTATCGAGGAAAATATCCGTTATGGAAAATTAGACGCCACCCACGAAGAAGTAGAAGAGGCGGCAAAGGCAGCTTATGTACATCGGTTTGTACAGACTCTTCCGGGTGGATATGAGATGGAGTTAAATGAGGAGGCGAATAACGTATCTCAGGGGCAGAAGCAGCTTCTTACAATTGCCAGGGCGATCCTGGCAGACCCGAAGATATTGATTCTGGATGAGGCCACCAGTTCTGTTGATACCCGTACTGAAGTGCGGATACAGAAAGCGATGGATAACCTGATGCGCGGTCGGACCAGTTTCATTATCGCCCACCGATTGTCTACGATCCGTGACGCGGATCTGATCCTGGTGATGAAGGACGGGGATATCGTTGAGCAGGGAAATCATGAAGAATTATTGGAACAGAATGGATTCTATGCGGAACTTTATAATTCTCAGTTTGAAAGAAGTGCATAAAAATCATAGCACGCTATATAATAAGGACAGATTGACCGTTTGTTTCATTATTTCCTGAAAGAGGCGCTCCTGATTAGTGGATGGATATCCTGTAAATCGGGAGCGTCTCTTGGCAGCCTGTTTCATGGAATCTTGCTTATTTCATGGAACTTTGCTTATTTCATGGAACTTTGCTTATTTCATGGAA
>CANODD010000307.1 GCA_947564705.1 uncultured Dorea sp.
TACGAAATACCCGTATATACAGAAGATGAGATGGGGTATCTGTCCGCGTCGCTGAACTACATGTCTTCCCATCTGCGGGATGTGAAAGATTATCAGAAAAAATTCGTAGCAAACGTATCCCATGATTTCCGCTCACCGTTAACCTCCATCAAGGGTTATGTGGAAGCCATAGCAGACGGCACGATTCCGCCTGAATCATACGAAAAATATCTGAAGATCATATTATTTGAAACAGAGCGTCTGACAGACCTGACACAGGATCTGCTGACTCTGAATGAGTTTGACTCCGAGAATCTGATTCTCAATAAAGAAATATTCGACATCCACGAGATGATCAAGCATGTCGCCGCCTCCTTCGAGGGCACATGCACACAGAAGAAGATCTCCATTAACGTCCTGTTTGCCTCAAAACATCTGAATGTCAACGCAGACAAGCGTAAGATCCAGCAAGTTCTCTATAACCTGTTGGACAACGCCATCAAATTCAGTGATCCGGATTCCGCGATCACCGTAGAGACAACAGAGCGGGGGGATAAAGTCTATACATCCGTAAAAGATGAGGGCATCGGCATTCCCCGTAACTCGCTGAACCGGATATGGGAGCGTTTCTACAAGTCTGATCTCTCCCGCGGCAAAGATAAGAAAGGGACAGGTCTTGGACTTGCCATCGTCAAAGAGGCCATCCAGGCGCACGGCGAGAATGTCAATGTCGTCAGCACAGAAGGCGTAGGAACCGAATTCATCTTTTCATTGCCGAAAGGATAGCTCACATTTTACACAGCCCGGAAATTCTTTCTAGTGCTCCATCCAGTCAGAAATCGAAGTGTGAAACAGATAGTTCAGGACTTCGGTTTCTGGCCGGATGGAGCACTAGTGTAATGGCGCAAAAGGCAGGTGCATTTTACTCGAAGATTAATGCAATGCTGTACTAGTGTACTGACAGAAGATAACACAGTAGAAAGGATTTCCGGCATGATGTTCTGGGTCTTTAGCTTACAATCACAGTCGGATATCCTGCCTGCTTTAGCTGTCTTTCCATCTCAACAGCATCATCCATATCGTCGAATCCGCCCACCTGAACACGCAGATACGGTCCCGAATCGTCTATAAATGCCGGATACCCTTCTTCCAGCAGCTCACGCAGCAGCCTTTCCGCATATCTTCGGTTGCGGTATGCCCCTACCTGAACACGATACTGATTGTCTTTGATAATTCCCGCCGAATCCAACGTATCCAATACACCCGAGGCAATCGCCTGTGCGATATCCTGGAAATTATCATCAAATAGCTGATTGTCAATATCCGAATTTATAAACCCTGCCTCTACCAGCAGCGCAGGCATCTTCGTTCTTTTAAGTACAACCAGGTTCGGCCTTGCATTTACTCCCAGATTCACAAAACCGACCGCCTCTAACTGATCATTGATATCCTGTGCCATCTGGTATTTCAATCCGGACAGATCATATACAAGCGTTTCCACTCCGGATACCTCATTATCTGTCGGATATGAATTTCTATGAATCGAAATAAAAAAGTCAACCCCTGCGTTGTTCGCCTCCATTGCTTTCTCGTAAGGTGTCTGATATACGTCCGTCGTCCTCGTATATTGTACGTCAATCCCGTTATTCTGAAGAATCTCTCCCACCGCAAGAGTCAGTTTAAGGGCATCGTCTTTCTCCTGCCGTCCGTTATATACGGCGCCCGGATCCCGTTCACCGCCGTGGCCGGCATCCAACATGATTGAATAAGGCATAAATTGCCTCCTGGTACTTTTTTCATTAATATATGCCAAAGGGCAGGATTCTGTGAATCCTGCCCTTCTAATTTCCAATATAATCGGACTTAATTTCCGTCAGTTTTTCGATAACTTTATCGGCCGCTTCCATATCCTGTTCTCCGGAGGACAGATTTCTATACCCGTAACAATATATCCCCGCGCTCTTCGCCGCCTGCATTCCTGTGTGGGTATCTTCCACCGCCGCCGCGTTCCCGGCTTTGATCCCTGCCATCTCAAGCACTCTCTGATACACATCCGGCGCAGGCTTTTTCACCGGCACCTCGTCGCCTGATACGGTATAATCAAAGTACTTCTCTATCCCCAGAAGCCGAAGCGTATCATCTACCAGAACACGGGTGGAGGAAGACGCCAGCCCGATCCCGATCTCATGCGTCTTTGCCCAGCAAAGTAATTCCTCAAGCCCCTCTGACGGCGATATCCGATTCTCTTCTATCTGCTGCGCTACCAACCGGTATTGCTCTCTTTCCAGGTCATAAGGCTCTCCCTCAATACCGCATTTTTTAATCACTTCTCTCCAGAAACCGCTGGAAGAATTCCCCACCGGATCCGGAAATGCCGCGTCCGGCACGATTCCGAATCTTTGGAACATCATCTGTCTTGCATTCTCATGCAGCGGCTCGCTATCCAGAATCACACCGTCCATGTCAAATATCAGAAGTTTTAAATTCTCTTTTCCCATCACTGCCTCCTACTACACTTTGCGCCGTTGTCTCGTCCGTGATCAGAGTATCGATACACCCTGAACGAAGCGCCGCCCGTATCGCCTCTACCTTCTTCTCACCCGTCGCAACAAGCACCGTATTATCAATCTTCTTCAAACACTCCATATCTGCGTTCAGCAACCGTTCTGTCAGGGGGCAATTATCATAACTCCCGTCTCTCCTTATCGGATTCATCGCAAGATCAGCGACAAATCCCTGTTCCCTTAATACCCGAATATCCTCCTTTGTAATATGGCCGCGGATACACATCGTAGACTTCTCCGTCAGCTCTCCCACTCCAAGAACCGCAATATCACATTTCCGCATCAGTTCATAAGAAGCTTTGATGCTCTTCTCCTGCAATAACCAGCGCTTCGTCTCCGCATGTTCCACAACTACAGGCGCGTAAAGCATATAACTGGGGCAGTCTAGTCTATTCGCAATCCCCCTGGCAATTTCGTCGCACTTCTCTACCGGCCTCTCAATATTCTGGGCTCCCATCAACTGGACCACACGGCAGGAGCCGCGGCGCTTGTACGACATCTGATCCGCTACCTCCGCCAGCGTCCTTCCCCATGATACTCCTATGATATGACCTTGCTGGATCGTCTCGTCCAGATATTGCGCAGCTACATTCGCGACTTTATAGATCACCGTGCTCTGCTCTCCATAATCCTTTGCTACAATAGCCTCCCG
>CANODD010000308.1 GCA_947564705.1 uncultured Dorea sp.
ATTTCCCTACGATATCATTCTCCAGATTCACCTGGTCCCCTGTCTTCTTCTTAAGCAAAGTCGTCTCTTCTCCCGTGTGGGGAATGACCGACACCTGGAATTCTGTATCCCCCATCTTCGCTACCGTCAGGCTGATTCCGTCTATCCCGACTGAGCCCTTCTCTACGATCAGACGCAGGATCTCCGGCGAGGCGCCTATCGTCACCCACACCGCGTTCTCTTCCCGGCGATAAGACCGTATAATGCCCATCCCGTCGATGTGGCCTGTCATGATGTGGCCTCCGAACCTTTCTCCCGCTGCCATCGCCCGTTCCAGGTTCACATAATCTCCCGGTTTTCCTTGTCCAAGATTGCTCCTGCGGCACGTCTCCGCCATGATATCTGCCGTAAATCCCTCCGGCTGCATGGACACAACCGTCAGACACACGCCGTTTATTGCGATGCTGTCCCCAATCTTCGTACCCTCCAGCACCTTCTTCGCCTGAACCTCTATTTTCCCGGATTGCCCGTTAAGCGCGATATGCCGGATTCTCCCCATCTCTTCCACAATTCCTGTAAACATGTCTTCACCTGCCTTTATTCTATGTTCTGACTTTTTTTGCATTCTGATACGCTCTATATTCTAATATTCTAAATATTCTAAATATCCTCTGCATCTTGACATACTTTGTATTCTAATAATAAATCTTCTCCAACCTGCGATATCTTTTCTAACGTCAGAGGAACCGCCTCGTCGGGAAGGTTTACTCCCCTTCCTGCAACCGGCGTCTTTGCTTCATTCCCTCCGAATATCTTCGGCGCGACAAACGCCTGAATCTCACTCACGATCCCTGCCTGCAGAGCGCTGTCGTTGAGTGTTCCGCCTCCTTCCAGAAGTATACTGTCGATACCCTGACTCCCAAGTATCCCCATCAGCTCCTTAAGATCTACGACGCCTTTGCCGCCGAAAGTCTGAACCACCTGAATCCCAAGCCGTTCAAGCCGGAGAATCTCTTCCTCCCGACCCTTTAAGCGAGCTGCCGCGCATGCCACAATTGTAGGAAATTCCTTCGCCGTTCGGCATATCTGACTGTCCGGGGGGATCCGAAGACCACTGTCGCAGATGATCCGTATCGGGCTCCTTCCCCCTTCTATACGGACATTCAGCATAGGATCATCCGCCAATACAGTTCCGATCCCCGCCATAATCCCCATACACCGGTGCCGGAGCTTTTGCACCTTTGCGCGCGCCGCCTCCCCGGTAATCCATTTGGAGGCTCCCGTCCTCGTAGCTATCTTTCCGTCCGCCGTCATCGCATACTTCATGACTACATATGGAGTCTTATTTGTAATATAATGGAAAAATATGGAATTGAGACGGTCGCATTCCTCCCTCATAAAGTCTTCCTCTACTCGAATTCCGGCTTTTCGCAGAATCGCTGCTCCTTTTCCTGCCACCTTGGGATTCGGATCTCTTGAGCCAATGACCACACGGGCAATCCCCTGTTCCAGGATTGCCTCTGTGCAGGGCGGAGTCCTTCCATAATGGCAGCAAGGTTCCAATGTCACATAGAGGGCTGCTCCTACTGCCGATTCCTTAAGAGACGCAATAGCATTTCGCTCTGCATGCAGCTCTCCGCAGCGTCTATGGTACCCTTCCCCTATGATACGTCCGTCTTTTACAATAACCGCACCTACCATAGGATTGGGATTCGTCCATCCGATTCCCTGCTTTGCAAGCTCTATCGCACGGCTCATGTAATCTCGGTCTGTCATGTCTATTCCTTCTTTCTCATCATATATTTTTAATCTATATTGTACGTCCCATGTCCACCGATTCTCGCTCACAGCCAAAGCTAATGACGCAGGCACGCACACCCGGCTATCGCTCACAGTCAAAGCTAACGCTGCAAGCACACCCGGCTATCGCTCACAGCCAAAGCTAACGCTGCAGGCACACCCGCTATCGGCTCATTGCCTGCAGGACTAACAATTTAATAAAACCCCCGCAGAATCATCTACAGGGGCTCATACTCATTAACATTCGTTTCAACTTTAATATCTCATGTCGATTCATCCCTTGCCGGAATAAATCCCGTTGCTTACAATTGCCGGCAATCATATGACATAATAAAAACTCTGAAACGCAATCAACATTCCAGAGCATATATGACAAAACGAATACTTGGTTATACACCAATTATCTTCTTTCATCCAGACTATACTGTCGGCTTCGGAATCTCACCGAATCGGCCTTAAGGACTTACAAAAATCATATCCGTACTCTATGGCTCGCGGGCTGTACCGCCGGTAGGGACTTACACCCTGCCCTGAAGATTTTCTCTATTCACATAAGCTATTATAACTCGTTGGAGGCGCGATTTCAATAGATTTTCCAGAATTATATCCAAGATTGTATTAAATGAATAATAATATTTTGTCTTTCAGAGGGTAAACACCTCTGTTATTTCTCATAAACGATTTAAACTTCTATTGTAAAATTTCTATGAAATAGAATATTGACAGAGCCTTAAAAGCTGTATATAATGACTGTATAAGTGAAATTAGTCAAATAGGAGGCATTAAAGTGCCAAAGAGCTATTCAGAACAGGAGCGGGAATATATCAGAAGGCGGCTGAAAGAAGAAGCGGCAAAATGCCTTGCGAGGTATGGCGTACGCCGCACGACAGTCGATGAAATCGTGAAACGGGTTAATATTCCGAAAGGAACTTTCTATCTCTTTTATAAATCAAAAGAATTACTCTTGTTTGAAGTTATTCAAGAACAGCAGGAAAATGTCAACCGCAAGCTGTATCAGACCATTTCTGGCATTGCCAATACAGAGTTGACAGCAGAAAAGCTGACCGATGTGATATTTGAGTTCTATAAAATGACAGAGGAAATGCTGATTTTGAAATTGATAGATGTTAATGAAGTGGAATTGCTTGTGCGTAAGCTGCCACGGGAAATTGTGGAGGAGCATTTTCGGGACGATACAGATACGATTGAAAAAATGCTTGCCCTATTTCCTGTGAAAAAAGAAGTAGATATAAAAGTTCTTAGTGCCGCATTCCACGCAATCTATTTTGCAACGCTGCATAAGGCTGAGATTGGTGAACAGTATGATGAAGCGTTGTATTCCTTGATTTATGGTATTGTGACACAAATTATTTAAAGAGTCTGGCA
>CANODD010000309.1 GCA_947564705.1 uncultured Dorea sp.
CCCAGCAGACGAATCATTTCATCTTCATCAATGACCGCAATGCCCAGCTCCTGCCTTTCCATTATCTTTTGGCGCTTCCGGTACTTTTTCGCCGCTTCCGCCCTTTTGAAGAAGCGCCAGGAAATGTCCTTCGCCTTTTACACAGTGCGGGAATATCCGGACCGTCTTTCGAACCTCATCATCCGGCTCTTCCATAGTTTCCGGCATTCCGCCCCGGAATCCCTCATAAGGAGCAATATCTAAGACTCTGAACTGCGGATACTGCTTCTTCAAATGTCCGATGACAGACTCGTTCTCCCGGCTGTCAAAAGTACAGGTAGAATACAGCAGCATACCTCCGGGCTTCAGCATCCGCGCCGCCTGCAGGATAATATTCTTCTGAATCCTGCAAAAATATTCCGGTCCATGCTCTTCCCATGCTTTTACCATCTTTTTATCCTTGCGGAACATCCCTTCTCCCGAACAAGGGGCGTCGATCAATATCTTATCAAAATATTCTGTAAAATATGGTTCTAATTTCCCCGGTTCTTCACTGAGCACCAGGATATTTCCGATTCCAAAGACTTCTATATTCTTAAGCAGCCCCTTTGCCCTGGAACTGCTGATATCGTTGGCAGCCAATAGCCCCTCTCCTCTGAGCCTGACTCCAAGTTCCGTTGCCTTTCCCCCAGGCGCCGCGCAGAGATCCAGAACCTTATCGCCGGGCTCTACAGGAAGCCGGTTCGCCGGAGTCATGGCGCTTGGCTCCTGGAGATAATATAACCCGGCAAAATAATAAGGATGCTTCGCCGGAGAGATATTCTCCCCGTCATAATAAAATCCGTTCTCTATCCACGGAATCGGCGTAATCTCAAACGGGCAGATCTTCTGAAACTCTTCCACAGAAATCTTACCGGTATTCACACGCAGACCATAATATCTTGGTTCTTCATAACATGCAAGATACGCGTCCATCTCTTCACCTAAGAGACTTTGCATCTTTTCTTCAAATGAGGCTGGCAGATTCATGTTTCCTCCTAATTGTATATCATATATACCATCAAAATTCACGTAATTCATAGTATAACATATCTGCGGCTATATCTCTAGGGCTTGTTTGAAAATTCATTCCTATAATCTGCCGCCCTGCCTTACACCGGATTTCATGCGAAATTCGTTGTGAATCGTGAATTGTAACGATTGCATTAATTTTTCTCTGTGGTATGATATTACCAGAACAATTTTTAACTATGTCAGGGAGGTAAAAGACAGCTATGGCTAAGGTACAGATTATGGATCACCCGTTGATCCAACACAAAATTAACTATATCCGCAGCGAAGATGTGGGTTCAAAAGAATTCCGTGAGATTGTGAGCGAAATTGCCGCGCTCATGTGTTATGAAGCTTCCAGGGATCTGAAATTAAAGGACGTCCGGATTAAGACGCCCATCTGTGAGATGACCGGGAAAAAATTAAGCGGCAAGAAGCTGGCTGTTGTACCGATCCTGAGAGCCGGGCTTGGGATGGTCGACGGCATTCTTAAGATGATCCCGGCCGCTAAGGTCGGCCACATCGGCTTATACCGTGATCCGGATACATTTGAACCCATAGAATATTACTGCAAACTGCCTGCAGACTGTGATGAACGAGAAGTATTCGTGGTAGATCCGATGCTGGCAACCGGAGGCTCCTGCACCGCCGCCATTCAGATGCTGAAGGACAAGGGTGTGAAACACATCCGGTTTCTGTGCATCATCGCCGCACCGGAAGGAGTAGAGCGAATGAAAAAGGAGCATCCCGACGTCGCATTGTATATCGGCGCTTTGGACGATCATCTGAATGAACACAAATACATCGTTCCGGGCCTCGGAGACGCGGGGGACCGTATCTTTGGAACAAAATAAACCTTCTATTCCATTCCTCTGATCCGTTCTGCGACAGAACTTCCTCTTTCAATCTGCCGGTAGATAACGAGCGGAATGCCGATACAGACTCCAAACGTCAGTATGGCCGCAGCCGCTACCGGCAGCAGGGGAATCTTAAATTCCGCCCCCATATAATTCGCGGACTGATACAGGTAATACGTGATTCCGACTCCGGCCGTCAGGGTAATCATCCATGCGCCGCCCGCATACAGAAGACCCTCCTGGATCAACATTCTTCTCATCTGCTTTTCCGTCATACCGATGCTTTCCATGACAGACAGCTCCACACGGCGGCTCTGGATACTGCCCGCAGAAGTATTCGTATAATTCATAAGCCCGATGAATCCCAGGATCAGGACGATACAGATTCCCACTTCCATCATATTTCCCTGAGCCTTTTTCACCGTTTTCATTAATTCTATCTTCGAGTCACAGGAATAATCCTTTGCGCGGGGGATCTGATCTACGGCAGAAAGCAGCCGCCCTTCAGTCTCCTCATCGTATTCTTCTGCATAAGTGATTCCGATCTTGAATATAATCGGTTCTTCCGCAAATTCCCTCACCGCCCGGTCACTGACAATAATAACCGGCGGATAGGTAGCCAGCGCGTTATATCCGGTCTCGTCCGTAAGCCCTGCGATCTTAAAAGAACGGGTACGCTCTCTGTCATTATAATCTGCACAGGTTACAGTCTTTCCTATAATGTCCTCCTCGTCAAAAGTCAGAGTATTCCTATACAGCAGGCAGGTCTCTCCCTTCAGAAATGCCTCCTTGGACACCGGCTCTTCCAATGTGTCATTCAGCGCCTGGAAATCTGCTTCCCCGATTCCCACCAGAACAGAGCCGAAATTCTCTGGATGTTCTTTATATTCCTCCCGCTCGTCCTCATAGGGAATGGTCATCCAGGTCTCATAGAACTCCCGCATCCACCGATCCGCGAAGTCCGGTTCCCAGGGCACGGTAATCTCCGTGTAGATCACCGGATCCACCGACGTTATCCCTTCGATCTGATCCAGTCTGTCAAAAAATGCGCCGTCAAAAATCTCTGCATGTTCTTCCATATCCGGTTTTTTGACGGTGTCGTTTTTCAGCACCATATCTAAATTCCTGAGATTCGTATAATATTCTCTGGCGCCCTGAGAAGATATCAGCGTCACCATACAGAGGAATACGGACATACTGACCGCCAGGGAAGATATTACCACCGCGGATAGATCGGAAGAGCACACGTCTGAACTCCAGTCACTTAGGCA
>CANODD010000310.1 GCA_947564705.1 uncultured Dorea sp.
GACAGTTTCGACTTCTCCTTCGTCCAGAAGGAGCGCGGACTTGATCAGAGCCTCACCGTACCCCGTAGAACAGGAGTGTACGATCTGTACGTCCTCCGGCAGTTTATCATAGATGTCTTTGATCGCGCTGATGGTAGTTCCGAGAGGGTCTCCCTCATTATTATGGTAGAAGGAATACAGGAGGGTTCCGTCTTCTCCTACCAGAGCGGCTTTCGTCGTGGTGGAACCGGCGTCGATGCCGAGAAAAGCTTTTCCCTTATAGGTTGCCAGGTCTTTGACCGGGACCTGATGCCTTAAGTGGCGTTTTTCGAATGCATGGAACTCGGCTTCCGATTGAAACAGGGGCTCCATACGATCGACCTCAAAGTCCATCTTAATGCGGCTGTCCAGGCGGATCTGCATCTCGCGCAGGGATACTGCCTTATCTTTCTTAGAATTTAACGCGGAACCGATTGCCGCAAATAAATGAGAGTGAGTAGGTGCGATGGTGTGGCTGTCGTCCAGTTTTAAAGTACGGATAAAGGCTTCTTTTAATTCGGATAAGAAATGAAGCGGACCGCCTAAGAACGCGACATGTCCGCGGATGGGTTTCCCGCAGGCAAGGCCGCTGATGGTCTGATTTACGACCGCCTGGAAAATGGAGGCGGCGAGGTCTTCTTTGGACGCGCCGTCATTGATCAGCGGCTGGATATCAGATTTTGCAAATACACCGCATCTGGCGGCGATGGAATAAAGAGAATGATAATTCCGGGCATATTCATTCAGGCCGGAGGCGTCTGTCTGGAGAAGGGACGCCATCTGGTCGATAAAAGAGCCGGTACCGCCGGCGCAGACGCCGTTCATGCGCTGCTCAACATTTCCGCCTTCGAAATAAATGATTTTAGCGTCTTCTCCTCCTAACTCAATCGCTACGTCTGTCTGAGGCGCACAATCCTGCAGAGCCGTGGATACGGCGACGACTTCCTGAACGAACGGAACTTCCAGGTGCTTTGCAAGGGTCAGTCCGCCGGAACCCGTGATGACCGGAGAGACACGGAGTTCTCCTAATTTATAAATTGCCCGTCCCAGAAGATCGGACAAGGTTTCCTGAATATTGGCATAATGTCTTTCATAGTCTGAAAAAGCGACATCGTTATTCTGGTCGAGTATTGCGATTTTTACAGTGGTTGATCCGATGTCGATACCCAGTGTGTATAACTCGGTTTTACTCATATCATAACAACTCCTTTGCGGCCGAATCTCTGATCTGTTCTATGATAATATACAAAGATAATATACAAAGATAATATACAAATAATATTCATCAGAAAACGATCTTTTACAGCCTGTAACATTATACGACAAAAAATTAAAAATAACAATTAAGAAATCTACCAGAAATATTAAAAAGTTGTAAAGTTCCATGGCAGAATTGACAAACAAGGCGTAAAACGGTAGAATTACTACAGTGTTAATATAGTGCTAAATTATAGATATCGGCATTTAAATATTTAAAAATTGAACTCATAGGACGTATATACTGTTATAATGTTCAGTGTGGAAGAGGAAGTAAGGAGGTTATCATGGATAACTGGTTGTCAAAACTGGAGAGAAGATTTGGAAGGTATGCCATACCGAACCTCATGTATTATATTATTATATTGTATGCGGTAGGATTCGTGCTGAATCTGGTAAACAGGGGATTCTATTATCAGTTTCTGTGCCTGGACGCGGCCGCGATCCTTCACGGGCAGATCTGGAGGGTCTTCACTTTCATTATCCAGCCGCCTTCTGATAATCTGATTTTTATTATCTTTATGCTGCATCTGTACTATATGATCGGTCAGCAGTTAGAGAGGGCATGGGGGGCGTTTCGATTCAATCTGTATTTCTTTTCGGGGATGCTGTTCCATGTGATAGCGGCGCTTCTGGTGTACGCCGTTACGGGCCTTTCGCTTCCGATGTCGGTCTGGTATCTGAATATGTCGTTGTTTTTTGCGTTTGCGGCATTGTATCCGGAAGTGCAGTTCTTATTGTTTATGGTCTTTCCTATCAAGGTCAAGTATTTGGCGATACTGGACGGGATATACTTTATCTATCCGGTGATACAGGCGTTCCTGCCGGCTTACGGAGGAGGCCTGATGGGGAACTATTATAAAGCGAACGCGGTGGAGGCGGTGATATCGATTCTGAATTTCCTGATATTTTTCCTGGGTTCCAGGAATATGCAGCCTTATACGCCGGCGCAGATAAAGAGAAAGAGGGAATTTAAGCAGAAGATACGCAGGGCGCAGAGACCGGTTCAGATGCATGCGAACGGTGCGAGGCACATGTGCGCCGTCTGTAAAAGGACTGAATTAGATGATCCGAATCTGGAGTTCAGATATTGCTCGAAATGTAACGGCAATTATGAATACTGTCAGGATCATCTGTTCACACATACACATGTAAAATAAGAGTGCATAACTAAAAAGAACAGGGGGATGAAAAGAGGATGAAGAAGACAAAGATTATATGTACGCTTGGACCGACGACCGATGACGAAGAAGTTATGAGGAGTCTGGTTCGTAGAGGTATGGATGTCGCCAGATTCAATTTTTCACATGGGACGCATGAAGAACAGAAAGCACGGATGGATAAGTTAAAGAAGGTGCGTGATGAGGAAGGAAAACCCATCGCTATCCTTTTGGATACGAAGGGTCCAGAGATTCGTACAGGTGTATTGAAAGACGGGAAGAAGGTTACGCTCAGGGCTGGCGAAGTATTTACCCTCACGACAGAAGAGATTACCGGAGACGCGGATAGAGTCTCCATTACATATGAAGGACTTGTGGACGACGTACAGGTTGGCAGTACGATCCTGATCGACGACGGCCTGATCGGTCTGCAAGTGAAAGCAAAGAAGGAGAAGGAGATTATCTGTACCGTCGTCAATGGCGGCGATCTGGGCGAACGAAAAGGCGTGAATGTACCGAATGTGCCGGTCAGGCTTCCGGCCATCACGGAAAAAGACAGAGAAGATATCCTGTTTGGCGCGCAGCAGAATATCGATTATATTGCGGCGTCTTTTGTGCGTAATGCTGAGTGTATCTTCGAGATCCGGGCATTTCTTAAGGAGTGCCAGGCTCCGAATATCCCGATCATT
>CANODD010000311.1 GCA_947564705.1 uncultured Dorea sp.
AAAGAGGCGAAAGTTTTAATGGAATACGGAGATGATCCTATATTGGCGGTCGGCATTTACGGAGAAGGAAGAACTTTTGCATGGACAAGCGATTGCGCGCCGCATTGGATGCCGGAGGAGTTCTGTAAAAGCGAGCTGAATAAAAAGATGTGGATGAAAATATTTGAGTGGTGTATACAGAAGAATAATAATAAATGAAAATTGGATTTTTAATTGGACTTTTATAGATAAGACAGGAAGGCAGGGTGTGAAATGTCCGACAGATATAAAGAAGCTCAGAGGATATATGAAAAAATCGGGGTGAATACGGAAGAAGTTCTTGAGAAGTTACAGAATCTGGAGATTTCTATGCATTGTTGGCAGGGGGATGATCTGAATGGTTTTGACAATGAGGGACCATTGTCAGGCGGAATACAGGCAACCGGGAATTATCCGGGGAAAGCAGTAAATGCTTCGCAGTTGATGCAGGATCTTGACCAGGCGTTCGCTCTGATTCCAGGAAAGAAAAGGTTAAATTTACATGCCAGTTATGCGGTTTTTGAAGAGGGAGAATGGGTCGACCGTGATCGTCTGAAGCCAGAGCATTTTAAAGCCTGGCTGGAGTATGCAAAGGAAAGGAATATAGGAGTCGATTTTAACGGTACGTTTTTCTCTCATAAATATGCGGAGCAATTTACGCTCTCCAGCAATGATGAAGAGATCCGCCGTTTTTGGATCAGGCACGGTCAGGCTTGCATCAAAATCGCGGAGTACTTCGCGGAAGAATTAGGAAAACCATGTCTTTTGAACATTTGGATTCCGGACGGATATAAAGATATACCGGCAGACAGACTGGCGCCCAGAGAGCGTCTGACCCGGTCTCTGGACGAGATTTTATCCATAGATTACGATAAGGAGAAGGTACAGATCAGTCTGGAGTCGAAGGTATTTGGAATCGGGGTGGAATCTTATACGGTGTGTTCCAGTGAGTATTGCATTAACTACGCCGCTACGCGGGGAATCCTGGTTTTGATGGATAACGGACACTATCATCCTACGGAAATGGTTTCTGATAAGATCTCCGCGATGCTTCCGTTCCATGATAAGATGGCGCTGCATCTGACAAGAGCGGTCAGGTGGGATTCAGACCATGTCGTGTTGTTTGACGATGAGATAAAGGAGATCGCGAAGGAAATTGTAAGGAATAATGCCTTAGACAGGGTATTTATCGCGACGGACTTCTTTGACGCCAGTATTAATCGCGTCGCGGCATGGGTAGTCGGAATGAGGAGCATACAGAAAGCGTTCCTATACGCAATGCTTCAGCCGGAATCTTTTTTAAAAGGACTTCAGGACAAAGAAAAGTTTACGGAATTGATGATGTGGCAGGAAGAATTGAAGTTTTATCCATATCAGACCGTATGGGAAGAATTTTGCAGGAGAAATTATGTAGAGGCAGGGAAAGAATGGTTTGACAGTGTAAAAGAATACGAGGAATCGGTTCTGGCAAAAAGGAGCTAAAAGAGGCTAAAAGGGGAAGTTACCAGTCTGGAAACATGGAATTACCGGGGCGGCGCTTTCCTTGTCATATCGAAAATGTTATACTCTCAGTGTACAGGAGAATGAATATTCTTTGGATACTGAGAGTATTTTTCTATGTGCCGGAGTACATTCGTAAAAGAAGGAGGAGGACGAAAAGATGGCGTTAGGTGAAAATATACGGAAACTGCGGGAAGAGGCGCAGCTTACCCAGCAGCAACTGGCAGAACGGCTATATGTCTCCAGACAGACAATCTCGCGTTGGGAAGGCGGTACGAGATGCCCGGACCTGATCACGGCGAAGAAGCTTGCGATGGAGCTTCAGATAACTCTGGACGAGCTTATCTCAGATGAAGAGATAAAGAACATGGAGGATATGAAAAGTTTGTATTTCTGGAGGGGGCCGCAGTGGAAGGAAAGACAGAGACTTAAGGATTATAAGAGCAGGTTGTATAAGGCGCTGAATGTCGTCGGCACGATATATCTTACGATTCTTATTTTTTTCTCGTACCAGTTAAAGGAGAGGCCTCCGATATGGTGTACAATAACAGGCTTCGGAATAGTTGCGGTAATATGGATTCTGATCTGTATCGTGGATAAGAAAATGGAAAAAATGGAAAGCTGCGCTTAGTTTGTAAAGTAAGATGTAAAAGTAATAATTAAAAGATACTTTACGAAATACTTGTTATCCGTTACAATGGATAATGTCAAATTTTTATCTAAAATGAAGGAAAAGAGGAAACGAATATGGCAAATCCAATTGTAACGTTTGAAATGGAAAACGGAGATATCATGCAGGCGGAACTGTATCCGGAGATTGCTCCGAATACGGTGAATAACTTTATCTCTTAGTGAAGAAGGGGTATTATGACGGACTGATCTTCCATCGGGTAATTAATGGCTTTATGATTCAGGGAGGATGCCCGGACGGAACGGGTATGGGTGGTCCGGGATATAATATCAAGGGAGAATTCAGTCAGAACGGCGTTGCCAATGAGCTGAAGCACACAGAAGGCGTGCTGTCTATGGCAAGAGCGATGCATCCGGATTCAGCGGGTTCGCAGTTCTTCATCATGCATAAAAATTCTCCGCATCTTGATGGCGCCTATGCTGCGTTCGGTAAGATTACAGAAGGGATGGACGTCGTGAATAAGATTGCGGATGCGGACACGGATTACAATGACAGGCCGCTGGAAGAACAGAGGATGAAGAAGGTAACGGTGGATACCCAGGGAGTGGATTATCCGGAGCCGGAGAAGGAATAATGGAACGGTTTTATCAGAATACGGCAGCCAGGACGTTCTTGGCATTGGTGTGCTGCGCCTTATGGGGCAGTGCATTTCCATGTGTGAAGATAGGATACGAATTGTTTCATATAGAGGGGGCGGGAAGCCAGATTCTGTTCGCGGGGTATCGTTTTTTTATGGCGGGTGTGTTCACGTTTCTTCTGGGATGTGCGCTGAAGAAACGTATCATAACGATGAAGAAATCTTCTGTTCCGTATGTATTCGGTCAGGGACTCCTGCAGACGACGCTCCAGTATATCTGTTTCTATATCGGCCTGGCGCATACGACGGGC
>CANODD010000312.1 GCA_947564705.1 uncultured Dorea sp.
AAAGCATCCTGAACTTGTCTCCATATTGGTCCTGTAAATATTTTTTCCGTAAAATTATCCGATGCCTCGGCTTCTTCTGAATGAAATCTAATCAGCTCAAAACCGCATTATGCAGACAATAAACGTAAAAAGACCTTGCTGATATCCAATTACATATCTGAAAATCAGCAAGATCATCTTTGAACTAACAGTGCCGAATATATCGTCACTCTGCAAGGCGGCTGAACGAGGCGATGCGGTGGCATCGTTGAGTGAAGCCCATTTCACTACTCCCACTCAATCGTTCCACAAGGCTTCGGCGTAAGATCATAAAGAACACGATTGACTCCTGGCACCTCATGTGTAATGCGTTCTGTAATATGCTCCAGCAATTCAAACGGAATATTCTCCACCGTAGCCGTCATAGCGTCTACCGTATTCACTGCACGAAGAATTACAGGATACGCAAAAGTACGGGCGCCGCCTGACACGCCGACAGACCGAAAATCAGGAACTGCCGTAAAATACTGCCAGACTTTCCCTTCCAATCCATTCTTAGAGAATTCCTCTCGAAGTATCGCATCTGATTCACGAACGATCTCCAGACGCTCCCGTGTAATCGCTCCCAGACAACGAACGCCAAGTCCCGGACCTGGGAAAGGCTGACGATAAACCATACCGTCCGGCAATCCAAGTGCCTTCCCCACGACACGCACCTCATCTTTATATAAAAACTTTAACGGCTCTACCAAATCGAACTGAAGATCTTCCGGAAGACCGCCTACATTGTGATGCGCCTTCACTCCGTCACTTTCGATGATATCCGGATAGATCGTCCCCTGCGCCAGGAACTCGATTCCCTCCTGCTTACGCGCTTCTTCTTCGAATACACGGATGAATTCCGCACCAATGATCTTTCTCTTCCTCTCGGGTTCCGCCACGTCCGCAAGCTTATCCAGAAAACGGTCCACCGCGTCTACATAGATCAAATTCGCATCCATCTGGTTGCGGAACACTTCTACTACCTGTTCAGGCTCACCTTTTCGCAGCAAACCATGATTCACATGCACACAGACAAGCTGCTTACCGACCGCCTTGATCAGAAGCGCCGCTACTACAGAAGAATCCACTCCTCCTGATAAGGCCAACAGGACTTTCTTATCCTTCACCTGGGCCTGAATCTCTCCTACCTGTTCGGCAATAAATGCTTCCGCTAATACTGCCGTTGTAATACGTTCCATATTGTCCGGTCTCTTATTGTTCTCCATAACATACCTCCTTTGTTTTGACATTTTCATTATATCAATTGGCAATTGCAGTGTAAAGCATTTATTCCATTGCTTTCAACCCATTGAAAACAATGGCTTAGAACGGCGTCCCATAAAGATCATACGGAGTCACCTGATACACATAATAATTAAGCCAGTTCGTATACAGATTATTTGCCGTAGCCCTCCAGGTAAGCAATGGTTTATTCTCCGGATTATCATCTACATAATAATTCTTCGGCATCCGGATCGGAAGCCCTTTCGACAAATCTCTCTTATATTCCCCGTCCAGCGTTACACGGTCATATTCCGGATGTCCCATAACGAATATTTGACGTCCTCCGTCGGCCATGGCAAGGAATAGTCCTGCTTCTTCTGACTCCGCCAGAACCGTCAGCCGCTTCTCCTTTCGAATCTCCTCCATCGGAACCTCCGTATGTCTGGAATGCGGAGCAAGGAAGACGTCGTCAAATCCTCTCACTAACGGTATCTTACGGTTCATCACCTTATGCCAGAATACTCCGAATACTTTCTCATCCATCGGCGCTTTATCAATACCATAGTGATAGTAGATTCCAGCCTGCGCCCCCCAGCACAGATGCAGGGTAGAAGTCACATGGGTCTTGCTCCACTCCATGATCTCTTTTAATTCTTCCCAATAGTCCACCTCCTCGAATGGAATCTGTTCTACCGGCGCCCCCGTAATAATAAAACCATCAAACTTTTCGTTCCTGATCTCACAAAATTTTTGATAAAACTGGTTCAAATGACTGGTCGGCGTATTCTTCGACTCATGAGTGGATACTGTAATAAACGCTACATCTACCTGAAGCGGCGTATTCGATAAAGAACGCAGGATCTGAAGCTCCGTATCCTCCTTAAGCGGCATCAGGTTCAAAAGTCCGATCTTAATCGGACGGATATCCTGATGCATCGCACGATGTTCATCCATAACAAATATATTCTCTTGTTCCAATATCTCCTTGACAGGAAGATTATTCTGTACTCTGATCGGCATACTATCAATCCCCTTTCTTACAGTTTTACAATATCTTCTGTTTCTTCTGACAATCCCCTTTTTACGGTTCCGCCATATCTTCTGTCTCTTCCGAATGATAATAAACTCCGGCGTCGTCCACATAACTCATCGTATCATAATATTCCGACCCCGTCGGAAGATTCTTACGCTCCAGATGACTGTTAATCAACATCTGGACAATGTAATACATGACTGCAAAGGAAGGCACTCCCATAACCATACCTACGAAACCAAAGAGTCCGCCTCCCAGAAGAATCGCCACGATGACCCAGAATGCGGATAATCCCGTAGAATCACCAAGGATCTTCGGGCCTAAGATATTTCCGTCAAACTGCTGCAGCAGCAGAATAAATATAATAAAATAAATTCCTTTGACCGGAGTATCAATCATAATCAAGATCGTACTCGGTACGGCTCCTATATATGGTCCAAAAAAAGGTATCACGTTCGTAACCCCTACGATCACGCTGACAAGCAATGCATAAGGCATCTTCAATATCGTAAGCCCAATAAAACACAAAATTCCGATAATCGCAGAATCGATTATCTTTCCGATCACAAAGCCTCCGAAAATCTCGTTGCTCTTTGTCGTCAGATGAAGCAGCAGATTGGCATGTCTCGCAGAAAAAAGGGCATAGACACACTTCTTTGACTGCCGTACGAACAACTCTTTACTGAACAATATGTAGATCGAAACGATGATACCGATCACCGCATTGAACACTT
>CANODD010000313.1 GCA_947564705.1 uncultured Dorea sp.
TCTTCTGAGCCTGCTCAGAAGCCGCGCCTTTCAGATAATGCTCTCTGAATGCCTCCATGCTCCCATAATGCTCGACAAATATCTGCTTTTGTTCCTCGTTCATGTTCTGAATCATGCTGTCATACATGGCGCGGATCTCTTCTTCACTGAATATTGTAAAATCCATCCTGTTATCTCCTTTCAGAATGTCGTCGATGCCGGCGATCAGACGCTCCATACGTTCCTTTTTTGCCACAAGCATCTTCCGCTGCATCTTAAGAATCTGGTTCTTATCAAGACCAGGATTATCCATGACGGCTTTGATCTCTTTGAGAGGAATATCAAACTCCCGGAAAAACAATATCTGCTGTAATGTTTCCAATGCCTTATCGTCATAAAGCCTGTATCCCGCCTCACTCTTTGCTGTCGGTACAAATAAGCCGATCTCATCATAATAATGAAGCGTACGCGCGCTGATACCCGTAAGTTCTGCTATCTCCTTTACCGTCCTCATCATAACTTCTGTTTCCTCCTGCTCTTGATAACATTACTTTAGTCTATGACGTTCCGTGAAGGTCAATAGTTTTTTTTATATTCCCTGATCATCTCCTCAATCCGCGTGTAATCCCGCTCGAATAATTCCTGACTGATCTGTTCGCGCAAAACATCCTGCGGAACGCTAAGAAGGATCTTCTCCATCACAAACTTCTTGCTTCGCTGCCGATATGCCGGCAGACAGTTCAGCTCCTGGATATGCGCCAGTTCCGGCCTCCACAGAATACTAAGCTTTTTCTTCTCATTGACTTCCGGATTCTCCTTAGGCTTCCGAAGGATATAGAAGTCCGCCTCCCCCTCTATCTGCTCCACGGTGATAATCCCCCACCACTTCGGCACATGTTCCTCAATATGCATGGCATGGCTGGAACCGATCACCACATAATTATAATCAAAATACTGATTATAATCCCTCACCTGCCGCTTAAGCCTGGCATAAGTATCCGCGTCGCTTTTTATCTCAATTCCTACAACATGCGACGGAATGACCATAACAATATCCGCCCGGGATCTTCCGATCTGCTTCTCTTCTAATATCCTGACCTTTCCGTAATACGACTCCAAAAAATCAAAAAGCGGCTCACGGATATCTTTATCGTATAACAAATCAATCATCTCCCCGGTATTTATATCATCTATTCTATAAGCCTTTTTACAGATAAGCAACCTAAAAATCCATATTATACTCTGGAACAAAGAAATGCAGACTGACGGCTTCATAAATCAGCATGCCATACTGCAAAAATGCTCTGAAGGTTCTTCATTAACCATGAGAAAACATGATCAAGAAGCCCTTCAGAGCATTTTTTTCCAGTAGAATACTATTTCCAAATAATATTTTTTAGCAGAACAATATAATCAACTGTGAAGCCAGCACTACCGCAATCAGCGCGATAGGATAGGTTGCCGCGTACGCAGCCGCGATATCTTCTGTCCCCGCCATATTGATCAGGGTTCCGAGCGCCGGCGTACTGGTCATGCCTCCGGTCAGTGAACCAAGATTATTAAGCAGAGGCAGTTTCAGTATATTCTTCGCGATAATGAATCCTATGATCATCGGCAGGATCGTCATGATCGCCCCGTAGAGGAAGTAGATCGGCTCGAAATATTGTACAAATTTCGCGCCTCCGGATACTCCCGCTCCGATCAGGAACATCATCAGTCCCAGCTCCCGCAGCATTTTCAGAGTAGAGTTCTTCGGCACGATAGAGATCTTTCCGATATGTCCGTAATGTCCGAACACAAGAGCCGTCAGAAGACACCCGCCGGTAGTGGTCAGTGAAAAATTCCGGTAAACGATACTACCCACCAGGATTCCTACTACAACCGCCAGTGAAAATGCCATAAATCCAAACTCATCTACTTCCGTCAGGATCAGATCCTTTTTCTTGCGCCCTTCTCCCTCTTTCGCTGAGATCTTCGCCACTTCTTCGTTCATATCCGCTTTCATGATCTTCGGAACAATCTGTACGAACAATACCACTCCGATCACTCCAAACAGATACGCGATACCGTATCCTACGGATACCAGCGCTTCCAGGTCCGCGCCCACCGCAGCCTTTGATGCAGAGAATGCCGGCGTACTGGTCAACGCCCCGGAGAGGATACCGACCAGGATCGCCTTAAACTGTTCATGGTCAAGATCTGTAAAGTTGCTGCCAATGACGATACACAGTACACAGGTTGCCGCCGCCGCAAGGATGATTACGGCCCCCAGCAGAACATAGGACTTAAAATTCCGCTTCAGATTGCCGAAAAAGTTCGGTCCCGCGATGAAACCGACGGAGGTCACAAAGAAGACCAGTCCCAGATTCTCTACGATCTTCAGCGCGTCTGTGGCAAACGACACCTCTTCTACAGTCAGGTTATCCGACAGCCTCGAATATAACAGGCACCCATAGACCAGCGCGACGATAAACACTCCCGCAGTTCCAAGATCTATCCCTTTTACCTCAATCCTGCCGATCGCATATCCGACAGCCGCAATCGCAAAGACAGAAAATGTCAGAAATACTACCGCTTTTACTGCTAATATTCCTCCAAATAATTCCATGTCCTATTACTCCTCATGTTCCTTCAGGTATGCGGCGCGTCCGCTCTCATACAGGTTATTTCCCTCGCTGTCAATGATGACGACAAGAGGCATATCTTCTACATACAGCTTTCTCAGGGCTTCTGCCCCCAGATCCTCATAAGCGATCAGCTCTGCCTTCTTGATACATTTTGCAAGGAGCGCTCCTGCTCCGCCGATAGCTCCGAAGTACACTCCTGAATACTTCTTCATAGCGTCAATAACTTCCGGAAGACGGGCGCCTTTCCCGATCATTCCCCGGGCGCCTACGGACATCATAGTCGGAGCATATGCATCCATACGTCCGCTGGTAGTCGGTCCCGCGGAACCGATGACCTGCCCCGGTTTTGCCGGAGTCGGTCCTACATAATAGATCGTGGCGTCTGTCGGGTCAAACGG
>CANODD010000314.1 GCA_947564705.1 uncultured Dorea sp.
CCTTGTCCGGCTTCCGGTTTATTGTGGGAGTCTTGCATAATCAGAATGTGGAGATTGCTGCGGACAGATATCTTGTCGTGTTAAGGGACGACGGAAGCGTGAAGCTCCCGGGTTCGTATAAAGAGACGAAACTGACTCTGAACGGGAAGGAATTTACGGCGTGGCAGGATCCGACCAAAGCGGAGTATTATGTCATCTATGCCTTGAATGCAGATGGTGATAAAGCGCTGTATCAATATGATACGGTGGACGGCACTTACCAGAGATATATTCCGCAGGCTTCTTCGGAAGATTCCGGAAAGAAGAAGTCGGCAAAAGGAATCTGGGGTAAGATTCTTCAATTTGCAGAGAAAATGCTGGATATTGTCCTGATCGTCGGTCTGCTTCTTATGGGAGTCCTGGTTGTGGCTCTGATCGTAATCGGAATCAAACTCAGCCATCGTAATGCAGAGCTTGATGATCTGTACGAGGAATATGGCATTGATCCGGAAGACGATGATGAAGAGGATATACCTGTAAAGAAAAGGAAAGAAAAAGAAACGCCCGGGAAGGGAAAGAAATCGTCGGCAAAGAAAACAGAAGATCAGCCTGCCGTTAGGGTACCGGTGAAGACCATGAATCTCAGGGAGGAAGGAATCTTCGACGATTATGAAGAGTTCGACGATGATGATGATTACGATTATGACGATTATGAATTCGATGATTATGAGGATATTTCTTCCGACGACGGCATAAGCTATGAAGAGCCAGAAGAGGAAGACGATGACGAAGGGTCCGGTGAAGCGATCGACGATCTGGATGAGCTTTTGAGCCGTCAGCCGAAAAAGAAGCGGGGGCATATGGAAAAAGACGATACTTTTCAGGTAGATTTTATTGATTTGGACTAGTTAATTTTGAACCGGATGGAGAGACAGAGTTTAGAGTGAAAGTTAGGAGTAGAGACTATGTGTGGTATAGTAGGATATATTGGAAACCGGCAGGCGGCGCCGATCCTTCTGGACGGTTTGTCTAAACTGGAGTACAGAGGGTATGACTCTGCGGGTATTGCAATATATAACGACGGTGAGATCGGTATGGTAAAGTCTAAGGGAAGACTCAAGGTATTGAGTGAACTGACGCATGACGGAGCGACTCTTCCCGGAACGCTTGGTATCGGGCATACGAGATGGGCGACACATGGTTCGCCGTCGGATACGAATGCGCACCCACATTTTAACAGTGATAAGAGTATCGTCGTTGTTCATAACGGGATTATCGAGAATTATCTGAAACTGAAAAAGAAGCTTGAGAAACACGGATATCAGTTTATATCCGAGACGGATACGGAGATTATCGCGCATCTGCTGGATTATTATTATCAGGGGAATCCTCTGCAGGCGATCACGAAGATCATGCACCGTATGGAAGGGTCTTATGCGCTCGGGATTATTTTCAAGGATCATCCGGAGGAGCTGTATGCAGTGCGCAAAGACAGTCCTCTGATTGTCGGACATACGGACGGAGGAAATATTATCGCGTCCGATGTTCCGGCGGTTCTGCGCTATACCAGAGACGTATTTTTCATTGAAAATGAAGAGATCGTCCGTATGACGGAGGAATCCATGGAGTTCTTCAATGTGGACGAGGAGCCCATTGCGAAGGAATCCGTGCGAATCGAGTGGGATGTGAACGCCGCCGAGAAGGGCGGGTATGAACATTTCATGCTGAAGGAGATGTATGAGCAGCCGAAGGCTGTCATAGATACCTTTTCTCCTCGGATTAAGGGGAATCAGATCGTCATAGAAGAACTGGGCATGACGGATGAGGAGATACGGGATATCAGGAAGATTATGATCATAGCCTGCGGCTCTGCTTCTCATGTGGGACACACGAGCAAGTATGTCTTTGAAGGGCTTGCAAGGATTCCGGTGGAGGTAGACATGGCATCGGAGTTCCGTTACCGGGACCCCATACTGGATGAGAATACTCTGGTGATCGTGATCAGTCAGTCCGGAGAGACGGCGGATACGTTGGCGGCTCTCAGAGAGGCGAAGGAGCGGGGCGCACGGGTTCTCGGTATCGTCAACGTAGTGGGAAGTTCTATCGCGCGGGAGTCGGATAATGTGATGTATACCTGGGCGGGACCGGAGATCGCGGTGGCGACGACAAAGGCATATTCCGCCCAGTTGGCGGCGATGTACCTCCTGGCAATGAAGTTTGCCCAGGCAAGAGGCCGGATCAGTGATGAAGAGATGGCAGATATGCTGGAAGATATGAAGGCGCTTCCGGCCCAGATAGAGATGATATTGAATAACCGGGAGAAGATTCAGAAGTTCGCGAACCGCTACCTGGCGGCGAAAGATATCTTTTTTATCGGGAGAGGGCTGGATCATGCGATTTCCATGGAAGGTTCTTTAAAGCTGAAGGAGATCTCATACATTCATTCGGAGGCATATGCGGCGGGTGAGTTGAAGCATGGGACCATATCTCTGGTGGAGGAGGGGACGCTGGTTGCGGCGGTGCTGACACAGAAGTCCCTCTATAAGAAGATGATCAGTAATATGGAGGAAGTAAGGACCCGGGGAGCGTTTGTCATGGCGGTTACGGTGGAGGGCAATACCGAGGCGGAGAAAGCGGCGGATTATGTGATCTACATACCTGAGACAAATAAGTATTTCGCCAATTCACTGGCCATCATTCCGCTTCAGCTTTTTGCTTATTATATTGCGGTGGGCCGCGGGTGTGACGTGGATAAGCCGAGAAACCTGGCGAAATCCGTTACAGTGGAATAGTACTTGTGAATAGTATTCAAAATAAAGAAACATTGTAAAAACTTATAACTGCTATGCAAAAGGGTTATCCGATTGCACGGCAGTTTTCTTTTGTCTTTCTATTTGGTTTTCCGGCTTGCCAGAATCGGGCGCCGGCTGGCAAAGCTTTATCAGATCAACGCCGGTAAGCAATCTGAAAATGGCGACGGACACCCTGCTGGAAAATCAATGAAATCTTTTGGTCCCT
>CANODD010000315.1 GCA_947564705.1 uncultured Dorea sp.
CCGGTGCAAATCTATGGGAGAAAATTATACGGAGGACAGGATATGGGAGAGCTTAAAAAGAACCGTTTTGAACCGAGCCAGGCGCTGGCAATGTCGCTTAGGAAAGACGAATATGCCTGTTGTATCGACATGCCGGCAGAAGATGAACGGATCTTTCGTTATCTAAAGGGGGAGACTCTGGATGTAGGAGCGTTGACGTCCGCAAAGGAGAAAGGCTGGCGTCTTGTCTGTGTGGACGGGTATCCGCTTGGATGGGGCAAATTAAGCGGGGGACTCCTTAAGAATAAATATCTGCCCGGATGGAGGTTGTGCGGATGATTCGCCTGGACAAGTATCTGGCGGATATGGGAATCGGAACCCGCCAGGAGGTAAAACGATATATCCGCAAAGGACAGGTTACGGTGAACGAAGCTTTGGTTCTGGCTCCTGAGACGAAGATCCATGAAGGGGAAGATGAAGTGCGGATAGACGGAAGGTTGGTCGGTTACGTTTCTTATGAATATTATATGCTGAACAAACCGTCAGGCGTGGTATCTGCGACGGAAGATTCCCGCGACAAGACGGTGATTGATCTGATTCAGGAGCAGAAGCGTAAAGGCTTATTTCCGGTGGGGCGTCTGGATAAGGATACGGAAGGACTTCTCCTGATTACGAACGACGGGCAGCTTGCCCATAATCTTCTGTCTCCGAAAAAGCATGTGGACAAGACATATTACGCCAGGATACAGGGGCGTATCACCAAAGAAGACGTGGAGAGATTCGCCGGCGGGCTTAATATCGGGACGGACGACAAGGAAGAGCGGACAGGACCGGGGATACTGGAGATTATAAGAAGCGGTGAAGAGTCTGAGATACGGCTTACGATACAGGAGGGAAAATACCACCAGGTGAAGAGGATGTTTGAAGCCGTCGGCAAGAAGGTCTTATACCTTAAGAGGGAACGCATGGGAACACTTAGTCTGGATAAGCAGTTAAAGCCGGGAGAGTACCGCCGTCTTACGAACGGGGAATTAGAAGAACTTACAGAGAGCCAAAAAGGAGTCAGAAGATGATAGAGACAAGAATGATAGAAGAGATTGACGCAGTCATATTTGACATGGACGGTACGCTGATTGATTCCATGTGGATCTGGCCGTCGATTGATGAGGTTTATCTTAAGAAATATAATCTGGTTGAACCGGAGAATTTCCATGAAGATATCGAGGGCATGAGCTATACGGAGGTGTCCCGGTATTTTCTTGAGGCTTTCCCGACTCTTACCTGCACGCAGCAGGAGATCATGGACGAATGGACCGGGATGGCCCGCGAACGTTATATGACAAAAGCGCCTTTTAAAGAGGGTGTCCGTGAATTTATCCTGGAGATGAGAAGGCAGGGGAAGAAGATCGGGATTGCGACGAGCAACGGCCGGACACTGACGGAGGATACGCTTGGGGCGCTTCATGCTGCGGAGCTGTTCGATGTGATAAGAACTGCGTGTGAGGTAGGAAAGGGAAAACCGGCGCCGGATGTCTATCTGTCTGTTGCAAAAGAGATGGGAGTGGAACCAGGACGCTGTCTGGTGTTCGAAGACGTCCCTATGGGTATACTGGCGGGAAAGAACGCAGGTATGAAGGTATGCGCCGTGGACGATGAATTCTCCCGATATCAGGAAGAAAAGAAGCGGAGCCTCGCAGATTATTACATATACAGCTATGAAGATATCAAGAATGAAACGTATGAAGTATTATAGGTAAGGAAGTGTTGCGGATGGAAGAGGGCTTTTTGCCTGTCTCACGGCAGGAGATGGAAGAGCGGGGCTGGGATGCGGTGGATTTTGTCTATATATCAGGCGACGCTTATGTAGACCATCCTTCTTTCGGACATGCTATCATTACAAGAGTTTTAGAGGCGCATGGATACAGGGTGGGAGTGATTGCACAGCCCGACTGGAAAGAGCCTTCCAGTGTAACCGAATTCGGTGAACCGAGGTTGGGGTTTCTGGTCTCTGCAGGGAATATGGATTCTATGGTGAATCACTATTCCGTATCAAAGAAACGCAGAAAAACAGATGCATTCTCACCCGGCGGAGCGATGGGGCTGCGGCCGGATTACGCAGTTGTCGTCTATGGCAATCTGATCCGGCAGACATATAAGAAGACTCCGGTTATCCTTGGCGGAATCGAAGCAAGCTTAAGGCGGCTTGCACATTATGACTATTGGTCTGACCGATTGAAACGGTCCGTACTTCTGGATTCGGGCGCCGATCTGATCTCTTACGGTATGGGGGAACGTTCGATTATAGAGATTGCGGAGGCGTTGGAGAGCGGGCTTGCGGTTCATGATATTACGTTTATCCCTGGAACGGTCTATAAGACGAAGGACAAGGAAGATGTGTACGACGCGGTTATGCTGCCGGGATTTGAAGATATGAGGGAAGACAGACTTTTATATGCCCGAAGCTTCTATACACAGTACTGCAATACAGATCCTTTCTCTGGGAAACGGCTGATAGAGCCTTATGGCGAGCATCTGTATGTCGTACAGAATCCTCCGTCCCAACCCCTTAGCCAGACGGAGATGGACGCGATCTATCAGTATCCGTATATGAGGACCTATCATCCTTCTTATGAAAGATCAGGAGGAGTACCGGCAATAGCGGAAGTAAAGTTTAGCCTGGTCAGTAACAGAGGATGCTTCGGGGGCTGCAATTTCTGTGCGCTTACCTTCCATCAGGGGCGGATTCTGCAGGCAAGAAGTCAGGATTCTCTGGTGGAGGAAGCAAGACAGTTTCTGGACGATCCGGATTTCAAAGGCTATATCCATGATGTGGGCGGGCCTACGGCAAATTTCCGGCATCCATCCTGTGAGAAACAGTTGACATGCGGCGTATGTAAAGAGAAACAATGTCTCTTTCCGAAACCCTGCCGGAATCTAAAAGCGGATCACAGGGACTATATCGGACTGCTTCGAAGATTAAGAGAGATTCCCGGTG
>CANODD010000316.1 GCA_947564705.1 uncultured Dorea sp.
CTGTCGCCGGGAGTTTTCACTCTTTCTCTCGCGCCGTATGGCGGGTATGCCGACGCTCAATGATGTCTTTCTTGAAATTACCGGCAAAGAATTAAGAGATTAAGGAGGCGTATGACAATGTTGCACTTGTTCAAATATCGTTTTATGCAGACTATGCGGGATTTCTCCGTTATGTTCTGGGCGCTGGCATTTCCGCTGATTCTCGGCACACTTTTCTATCTGTCCTTTGGCAGCCTTGGTATTGAGAGTACCGGCGACTCCAATTGGGACACAGTCAAGGTCGCTGTAATACGGGACGGCTCTTCTTCGGAGAATCACAAAGCTTTTGAAAAATTCCTGGACCAGATGGACGGAGAAATTCTGGATATTCAGGATATTTCCGATGAATCCAAAGCCCTTGACGCCTTAACCGACGAGAAGATTCTGGGTATCTTCTATGTAAAGGAGACCCCTTCCCTGACCGTATCAAAGAACGGAATCCATGAAAGTATCCTGACCTCTGTACTGGAAACTTATAACCGCAATGCCGCCATATTCCGGAAAATTGCCATGACCCATCCCGACAGGCTCCCTGACGCAGCCGCTGCCATGGAAGACTACCGGCAGACAACAGCAGAAGTATCCTTAGGCGGGAAAAGCATGAACCCGAACTCCCAGTATTTCTTTGCACTGGTGGCATACGCCTGCTTATCCGGCGCATTCCTTGGAGTCAAATCTTCCTTCGACAGCCAGGCCAACCTGACCGCTCTCGGCGCCAGACGAAGTATTACGCCGACACATAAGCTGAAGCTGATCCTCGTCGATTTACTGGTTCTATGCATGATACACTTTGTAAATATCCTGGTCCTCTGCCTGTATGTCACGCATGTACTCGGCATCAGCCTGGGGGATAACCCGGGCGCTCTCCTTCTGGTGGACCTGATGGGCAGTATGATCGGAATATGCCTGGGAATCGCGATCGGCAGTATCGCACGGCTGTCTTTCGGCATGAAGATGGGATTCACCGTCCTCTTTACGCTCTTTCCCGGATTCCTTGCCGGCCTGATGTTCGGCAATATGAAGAACATCATCGAACAGAACTGTCCGATCATCAACCGCATCAACCCGGCGGCTGTACTAAGCGACGCATTCTACTGTATGGGCGTCTACTATGACATGGAGCGTTTCACACGGTGCCTGGTGATTCTTGCTTTCATGAGTATACTGCTTCTTGGCATCGCATTTTTAAGCATAAGGAGGGAACGTTATGACAGTATTTAGAGGATTTCTTATGATTACCAAACGGAACATCCACATGATGTTCCTGTATATCGTTATCTTTCTCGCCATCGCTGTCGCCGTACAAAAGACGACGAAGGACACCTCTTCTTCTTTTCAGCCGGAGAGTCTGAATATCACCGTGATCGACCGGGACAAAGGAGAACTTGCCCGCGGCCTTACCGCTTTTCTGGAACAATTCCATACCCTGGTTGATATTCCGGACGACGTATCCATCCTCCAGGACCGCATGTTCTACCGGGATATCTACTATGTCGTCACAATCCCGGAATCTTTTGAAGAACGGTGTCTCTACGGCGAAGAACTGCTTCCCGTCACTAAAGTTCCCGGAAGCAACAGCGGGTTCTATGTAGACCAGCAGATCGATACCTTCTTAAATGATGTGCGTATCCTGACGGAAAGCGGGTTTACCCTGACTGACGCAATCGAAGACGTCATAGAGAACGGAGACGATATGCCCGAAGTCACATTACTAGATAAGAACGGACATGGCGGCGATTCGCCGGATCATGCATTCATGTTCCAATACATGCCGTATATCCTGATCTCCATTCTCTGTTACGCGCTGACTTATATTATGATTGCTTTCCGCAACCCGGATGTAAAGAGACGGATGATGTGCTCGGCAGTTCCGGTCCAGAGCCAGAATTTACAATTAGTTCTCGGATATATTCTGGTGGGCATATTCGTATGGGGTATCTGTACGTCCATGCCGTTCATGATATATGGAAAATCTTTCCTCGCCGACCCGAACATGCCCTTTTATCTGCTCAATAGTTTCCTGATGACCTTGGTATCCTTATCCCTGGCATTCCTGTCCGGTACGCTGATAAGACGCGAAGAACTGGTCAGCGCCGTCGTCAACGTCCTGTCCCTCGGTATGTCCTTCCTCTGCGGCGTATTCGTAGACCTTGACATACTGAACAAAGGAGTACGCACGGCGGCTCAATTCCTTCCGGTATACTGGTATGAGACTGTAAACGGTCTTCTGGCGAATAATGTCTCCTTCAGCCATTCACAGCAGCTCTCTTTATTGGCCGGATACGGACTACAGCTTCTCTTCGCGGCAGTATTCATAGGAGTCGGACTGGTCATATCCAGAAATCGGCAGGCTGTTTAGCCTGCCGGTTTTATATTTCCTTCATGATCCGCTGCGTCTGTCCCACTGCTGTTTCCATCTGCAAACTGCCGCCCTCTGTCTGTGCGTCTGAGCTGCTTGAGGAAGGAAATATGGAAAGAACGGTAAAAGCAGAAGCAAAAGATCATATCATAACAGTGTATCATAAATCTGAGTCGAGCGAGTCAGATTTGATCATGAGGAGAGGGGGACACTTTGACAAGGGTTCCCTCTTCTTAATTATATGGAAAATCTTGAAAAAAATATTGCAAGTATTAAGTTTGTACATTATAATAAAAATATGTCATACCAATTTGATAATATTTCATAATTAGACAATGCATTTTAAGCATTGTTATATAATATGGAATACCGCGGCAATTGGTTGGCATCCTGGATGTTTAGTTAATGTGTTTGTATGCACACTTCAATCCCCTTTCTGACATCTTAATTTTGGTTTTACAGAATTAAGACGTCAGAAAGGGGGTGATAAATATGAAAGTAACGACATTTCTAAGCAAGTCCGGCAAGGT
>CANODD010000317.1 GCA_947564705.1 uncultured Dorea sp.
GATGAAAACCAACTCCACTACCTGAACGAACTTGAGCTGAACAAGTTACAAAAGATATTACAGAACAAGTCACGAAAGATATTACAGAACAAGTCACGAAAGATATTACAGAACAAGTCACGAAGGAACTCACAGAACAAGTTACGAAAGACGGAATCCGGATATTTATTTTGAGCAGCCTGGAGGATGATATTCCGGAAGAGAGGACTCTTGTAAAGCTTCAAAAGCATTATCATATTACGAAAGAAAAAGCGGAGCGGTATTACAGGGAGTTTGCGGCGGAGATATAAACTTTGCTTAAAGAGGCTATTTATTATTGAAGCCTCTGCAACCCCGGCTCTTTGGAGGCTAATCGACGGGTGATTAGCCTCCTGTTTGAAAAGTCTGTATAATCACATCTATAAAGTATCTGATTCTCACGGATAACGAGTCAAATGGACATAAATGGGCATGTTTGCATACGCATTTGACTGCCGGTCTGCAATTTTCTGAATATAATCGGTTTCTTCCTAATTTTATAATAAAAATAATTATATATATGAACCGTTCTTCATGAAAAATACGTTGACATATATACATAGGTGTGGTACTATAGTCAAGGACAATTTAGCGCTTTAAAGTGTTACGCTTTAAAGCGAACGCTTGCGATAGCCTGGGCTTGATGGTCTGGACTTAATGAAAGGTACTTGGAGGAAATGAGAGATGTCAAAAGAAATATTGTGTGTAATTATGCTGATTGTGTTTTTCGCGGTTATGATCTATGTGGGATTTTATTCCAGGAAACACGCGGCGGATGTTGACGGATTTGTGCTGGGCGGCAGAGGGGTAGGTCCATGGCTTACTGCGTTTGCGTTCGGAACGTCATATTTTTCGGCGGTTATTTTTGTGGGTTATGCAGGGCAGTTCGGCTGGAACTTTGGAATGTCTGCCACATGGGCGGGCCTGGGCAATGCGTTTATCGGTTCTCTGCTTGCGTGGAATATACTCGGAAGAAGAACCCGTGTTATGACGCAGCATCTGGATGCGAAGACTATGCCGGACTTTTTTGGAAAGCGTTTTGATTCCGTGCCTCTTAAGGTGGCGGCTTCTATTATTGTATTTATCTTCCTGATTCCATATACGGCGTCGCTTTATAATGGATTATCCAGTCTGTTTGGCCTGGTGTTTGATATCCCTTATTGGGTGGTTATCGCTATTATGGCGGTGTTAACAGGATTCTATGTCATTTTCGGCGGTTATATGGCGACGGCGATCAATGATTTTATCCAGGGGATTATCATGCTGTTTGGTATCTGTGCGGTAATCGGAGCCGTCTTGTCTGAAAACGGCGGACTGCTGGAGGCGACGAAAACGCTTGCGTCAATCAAAGGCGACGCGGGATGGGAGGGCGCATATTCAGCTTTCCTTGGTCCGGACCCGCTGGCGCTTCTCTTTGTAGTCATGCTGACGTCCCTTGGAACCTGGGGGCTTCCGCAGATGGTCGGAAAATTCTATGCGATCAAGAGCGAGAAAGACATACATAAGGGGACGGTGATTTCAACGGTATTTGCAATCATTGTTGCCGGGGGATGTTATTTCCTGGGTGGTTTCGGAAGACTTTATAGTGATGAAGTAGTCGTCAACGAAGCCACGGGGAAACCGTTATTTGATACAATCGTGCCCACCATGCTGTCGACGCTTCCGTCAGTTATTATAGCGGTAGTGATCGTTCTGGTTCTGTCGGCATCCATGTCGACACTGTCTTCTCTGGTGCTTACGTCCAGTTCTACATTTACTCTGGATGTGATTAAGCCGGCGTCTAAGAAGGGGATGTCGGATCAGAAGCAGGTGTCTGTTATGCGGCTCTTTATCGTGTTCTTTATTCTGGTATCGGCAGTGATTGCAATCTTCAAGGATGCACATCCGGAGGTAACGTTTATCGCGCAGATGATGGGCGTATCATGGGGAGCGCTTGCGGGAGCTTTTCTGGCGCCGTTCCTGTATGGTTTATACTGGAAAGGAGTTACGAAGATCTCCGTTGTTGTATGCTTTGTATGGGGATGCGCGATTGCACTGCTTCAGTTGTTTGTAACACTGGGAGGAGTTGATGTGACAGGGTGGGGGACGATCCTTGGATACATCTTCAAGTCATCGATCAATTCCGGCGTGATCGCCATGGTCGGCGGTTTGATCATCGTGCCGGTGATCAGCTTATTTACAAAGAAGCAGAATGAAAGTGAGCTTCAGAAGATATTCTCCTGTTACGAAGAGAAAGTAACGATCACAAAGAAATCTTCTCTGCAGGAATAAAAGGGAGGATTTGTCAGCCATCTGCTTTTTCTGGCTGCCGGATCGCCTGCGTAGCTGCCTGCATAACGGCAGTAAAAGCAGATGGCCGGCAAATAAGCAGTAATGAATGAAAAATTGAAAAAAAGGATAAAATACATCAAGGGAAGTGATTAAAATTATCACTTCCCTTTTTCTTATACATATGATAGGATAAGGAGGGTTAAAAAAGAACAACAAAATTGATGATTATTATCCCTGTTAAGAGCTGTATGTAGAAAAGCAAGGAAATCGATCTACGGATTGCTTCATTATTATAATAGTTTAAGCAACAAGGTGGATAATTTCTCACTGGCTGTAAGGAATATTAACCATTAATATATTGTAGTAGAAAGAAAGGATGTAGATTATGAAAAATTGTAACAAATATGAAAGAACGTATTTTATGCCGCCAGAAATCACATATGATTGGGTGAAAAAGGAGTATGTTGACAAACCGCCGATCTGGTGCAGCGTCGATCTGCGTGACGGGAATCAGGCTTTGATCGAGCCTATGAGTCTGGAGGAGAAGCTTGAGTTTTTCCAGATGCTGGTGGATATCGGCTTCAAGGAGATTGAGGTGGGATTCCCGGCGGCGTCAGAGACGGAGTATCAGTTTA
>CANODD010000318.1 GCA_947564705.1 uncultured Dorea sp.
TTAGGCACGCCGCCAGCGTTCATCCTGAGCCAGGATCAAACTCTCGTAATAATTTCAAGTTTAATCCGGGTCAAGAAAAATGCTTGCTTTTCTTTTCCCGTTATTTACTGTTGACATCGAACGTTTGATAAAGTTGATCAGCTTTACCGAACCCCCTTATCCTCCGTCTGATGTTACGTTCTGTTCTGAAAATTTTCTCTTAGAAATTTTTCAGGGATTGTTGTCTATTGTTTAATTTTCAAGGTTCTTCTTTGTTGTCTCTCTTGCGACAGCTATATTAGATTATCACATCTTTCGCTGCTTGTCAACAACTTTTTTAATTATTTTTTTCTGTCTTTTTTACAATTTCTTGTTTTTTCGACAGCTCATTTAGATTACCATATTTGTCATTTCCTGTCAATATATATTTTTATTTTTTACAAGTATTTTTTTGCATATTTTTATCTGCCTATCGGACACAGGATTTCTTCTCCTGATTTTGAATATAAAATTCCGTCTATGCTACTATAGTATGGATTATATTCCGACACTTCAATATACATCAAGTCATGAAAATACCGAAATGCTCCCGCTTCAATATCATGAATGTTCGCAGGAATATAGATAGATCTCTGTCACGATTCCTTCTATATCAGAAAATGCGCTTTCTCTGATCCCAACACACCTTTGATCTGTCGGAAATATTAAAATCTCGTCCAACAGCACTAAGTTATCCGTAATTCCTGTAATGTACCCTTGTGTATCAATAGAAAATCCATCACTGATAATCGGCTCGTTAACCTCTGTCTCTTCCACCGCTTCCGGTTTCTTTATATCTACATCCGGCTCCGTCACCTCTATACTGCTGCCGGAAGACTCTGGCGCCGTCACAATCTCCGACACATCACTTTCCGTTATAACCGTCGCATGTGTCCCGCCGTTCTTCACATCCGTTTCCTCCGCGTCCACATTATTGTCTGAATATTTCGATGCCGTTATATTCTCCGGCTCATTATTTTCAGTCATAATCGGCTCAAACCTTTTGTCAATATCTTCTCCCGCCCTGTCCTGTTCCATCCTTGCCCTCGGCGGCTCTGCCTCTGCCGACTTGATTAATCTCTTTATCTCTCCCGGATTTGCCGCCACCGGACTCATACCCTGCTCGTGGAATCCTATAAAAATATGCTTTCTATTATCACGAACTTCTTCTGATTCTATAGCCATGATTTCATTTATCCTGCTATTTACTACAATCCCTCCGCGTTTTACCTCATCCATGGTTGGGCAGGCTCTTACAAAAAGATATAAGATCCCGAGAAATATAAGAAGAACACAGCCCCTTACACCTCTCTCCCATGACAATGTAAATAACCTCCGATATCTTAGATCAAAAACCAGCTCCATATCCATTGTATACTCCTTCAAAATCTTATCATAATCCTGCGCTGATCGCCTCGCCGACGCTCTTCACACCGACGATCGTAACTCCCTCAACCTTACCCACCGATTTTACAGAAACCTCCGGAATCACGCAGGTCTTAAATCCAAGCTTCTTCGCCTCGGCTATTCTCTGTTCCGGCATGGTTACGGCGCGCACTTCTCCGCTCAGTCCTACCTCTCCGAATACAATCACATCTTCCGCGATGGGACGATTCTTATAACTGGAGGCAATCGCTAAGACAATTCCTAGATCCGCCGCCGGTTCGTTTAAACGGATTCCTCCGGCAATATTTACATATGCATCATAGTTAGACAACGGCAGCCCAAGCCGTTTTTCCAATACAGCCATCAAAAGATTCACTCTGTTATAATCCAGCCCCGCCGCCGTCCTCCTTGGCATACCAAAATTCGTCTTACATACTAACGCCTGGATCTCCATCAACATGGGCCTTGTTCCTTCCATTGCGCACGCGACCACAGAACCGGACGCATGTTCCGGCTTTCCGCTCAGCATGAATTCCGACGGATTCTTCACTTCCACAAGCCCTTCCTTACGCATCTCAAAAACACCGATCTCGTTCGTTGAGCCAAACCTGTTCTTCACACCTCTGAGAATCCGGTAAGACGCATGGCGGTCTCCTTCAAAATACAGTACCGTATCTACCATATGTTCCAACACCCTTGGTCCCGCCACAGTCCCTTCTTTTGTCACATGACCGACGATAAAAATCGCAATATTCAGCCCCTTTGCAAGCTGCATGAATATATTGGTGGATTCCCTCACCTGAGAGACGCTCCCCGGTGCAGAGCCCACCTCTTCATGATACATAGTCTGAATGGAATCAATCACCACCACATCCGGCTTCTGCTGTTCAATGATCCCCCGGATTATATCAAGGCTAGTCTCACACAACAGGAAAAGATTCTCCGAGAAATCTCCCATACGGTTTGCACGCAGCTTGATCTGCTTCAGCGACTCTTCGCCGGATATGTATAACAGTTTCCTTCCCGCTGCCGACAACCGCTGGCAGACCTGTAAAAGCAAAGTAGATTTACCGATTCCCGGGTCTCCCCCGACCAGCACCAGGGAACCTTTCACGATCCCGCCGCCTAATACCCGGTCTAATTCCGCAATGGAAGTCAGCATACGGTCGTCTTCCTCCGTCTCTATGCTTGACAAGGTTACAACCTGCACCGCCTTCCTCTCCTTCACCGTTTTTGACGTGACAGTCGTTACTTTTTCTTCCACAAATGTATTCCACTCCCTGCAGGCCGGACACTGTCCCAGCCATTTTGTCTCTTCATGCCCGCAGTTCTGGCAGAAATATACGCTTTTCTTTGCCCTCGCCATATTTACACTCCTCAAAAAAGGGCCGCTGCCGCAGCCCTGTTCTACTTATTTATTATACAATTATTTCCTGATTACCCTAACTTCTACACTTTGATCTGCTCCCAGTTCAGCGCTGACG
>CANODD010000319.1 GCA_947564705.1 uncultured Dorea sp.
AAAGATTCTAATAATTCTCGAATTTCCTCATTTTTTATGCGATCTTTCCAAATCTTGATGTCGTGTTCAACTACTTTTTACATATTTCGAAAAAATATCTGCATGGTTGGCGATTCCTTTCAGAGGACGGCAGTTCGGAACGTCCCTTCCCCAGGCAGACTGGGCAGCGCTCCGGCGAACTAACCTCTAACTACGACTAAGGAGTTCAGGAGAGCCTTCACTCCTAAGTCTCCGTAAGAGGTGGATTTCGCCTCCGCTAAGAACGCCCTCTAATGTCTGCCTGGGGAAGGGACGTTCCGAACCACCTGTGCACTGAAGCGGAAAATTCAAGCGGAAAATTCATGCAAAATTTCATGTCTCCTTCTGCGCGGCGTGTAATCTGGATTTGATGCTGATATCGCAAACAAAAGATCAGGCTGAACAGATATGTCTTCTTAGAATCATATCTGTCCGGCCTGATCTTTTACTGCTTATTTGCCAGCCATCTGCTTTTCCTGCTGCTCCTATATTAAAAGTGTTTCCATACACATCGCAGCTCCGCAGGCAGCTTCTTCCTGATACTTAGGAATCTCCGCCTTAAGCCCGAATATTTCTTCTGCCAGCTCCTGCATCAGAGGGTTTTGCCGAAAGCCGTTGCCCGAACCTACCAGCCGGCCTGCTTTCCTTCCGGTCAGTTCGCACATCTTCACGTATTGTTGGTGTAATTCCTCCAGGATTCCTCTGATCACTCCTACCGTCAAAGCTCCCGGATGGAAATTCTCCCCGCTGATCCCCTCGATTCTTCCTCTTTCCTGGGGGTTATCCCTGGTTCCAGAGAATGTGGTCGTCACTTTCCATGCGGCGTCCGCGCCATACCTGCCGACGAACTCCCGCGCCTGCCGGTACATGGTCTCATAAAAACTTTCCTCTGTACCTGATACTTCTCTGTAAAATTGTTCCAGCATCGCATAGGCTCTTCCGCCGCACAGCGGCGAACCCACCAGAAGATATCTGTCTTCCATATACGGGCGGGATTCCAATATCCCCTCGCAGGGACAGTACGTCTCAGATAGAAAAGATATCTGACTTCCGGTTCCTATGTTGATAAGCGCCATATCTTCCTGACTCGCTGCAAAAGCAGCCGTCTTCTTCATATCGGCAGATTCACTGCATACAGAACCGGCCGCCCCCATAAAGCTTGCCTGGTTATCTCCCATCGCAGCCATAACGGGAACTCCTTCTTCCGTCTTCCCGACGACACAATATCCCTTTCTTACATCCGGCAGGAAAGACGTATCCACGCCAACGTTCTCCAAAGCTTCATATAAGAACCTCTTCTTTTCCAAATCAAAACATCCGAAGCTCGCAGCCATGTCCGCACTGATCACCGGAGATCTGTGACCGCACAGCTTCATCGCGATATAATCGCTGATCGTCGTCATCTTCCTGGCCTTCGCAGGTATCCTTCCTTTTCTCTGCAGATAATAATGTGTCGTCAATCCATATCCGGCCGCCGCTGCCCCCACACGCTCTTTCAGGATGTCCGCGCTGCTCTTCTTGTCATGCAGCGGCAAGTTCCCGCTGCCGTCCTGCCAGGTATACAGAGGACTCACCGCATTTCCCTCTTCGTCGGTATAAAGCATTCCGTGCATCTGGCCGGTAAGCCCGATACCGTCCGGCATTCCATACATCCGGATCAGATCCTCCATCTTCTCCTTCGTAATCCGCCAGATTCCTTCCGGATCCTGTATCTTCTCTTCCGGATATTCGCCATTAAGAAATGATTGATGGTTTACCGTCGTACGTGCCTTAAGCAGCTTGTCCGCCGTATCCATAAGTATGATACTGATCGTCGTCGTTCCGATATCTATCCCCATAATCAGCATATTGTCTGTCCTCCTACCGCCAACGGCAGAACCCTTCTGTCAGGAAATCAGGTCTTTGCCGCAGACTTATTTCGCTATCTTCACGACTGCTTTCACGATCTCTGCCTTCTCGTTTACACTTCTGTCCATTGCCGTCTGAATATCGTCAAAATCGAAGATATGCGTCGCGATTCCTTTTAAGTTTACCTTCCCCTGCTCTACCGCTTCGATTGCCATCGGATAGATATGACGATAACGGAACACCGTCTTGAACGTAAGCTCTTTATCAAGCGCCAGGCTCATCATCATATTCATCATACCGGTCTTGCCATAACCTACCAGCACGATAGTCGAACCCTTGCGGACAACCTGAATCGCCTGATTCGTCGTAATCTCCGTACCTGCCGTCTCAATCGCCAGGTCAAAGCCTTCTCCTCCGGTCAGTTCCTTTGCCTTTTCCAACACATCCACTTCTTTTCCGTTGATCACGCCGTCTGCTCCAAGCTCCAGCGCTTTCTCAAGACGCTTCTCCATGATATCCACCACATAGACCCTGGATACGCCGCAGGCCTTAAGCGCCATCATAGAAACAAGACCGATACAGCCCGCTCCGAAGACAACCGCCGTCTGTCCTGCCTGAGCGCCTCCCTGCTTGGCAGCGTGGAAACCTACCGCCAGAGGCTCGATCAAAGCTCCCTCTAATGTACTTACACCATCCGGCAATTTGAAACAAAGATTCGCCTCATGAGCCACATACTCCTGGAACACTCCGTCCACCGGAGGAGTCGCGAAGAAAACAACGTCCGGGCACAGATTATACTGCCCTTCCCGGCAGAACTTACATTTCCCGCAGGTCTTTCCAGGCTCTAACGCGACGCGGTCCCCCACCTTCAAGTGGGTCACGTCCTTACCGACCTCCACCACAACGCCTCCCGGCTCATGACCAAGCACGAACGGCGGCTCTACCACGTAATCTCCGATCCTGCCTGTCTCATAATAATGCATATCACTTCCGCAG
>CANODD010000320.1 GCA_947564705.1 uncultured Dorea sp.
AGTGACTGGAGTTCAGACGTGTGCTCTTCCGATCTGTATGGGGACAGGGAGTACAAAAACTTCTGTCCATGTATCCGGACGCGCGTTTGCTGGGGTTATCAGCGACGGCGATTCGATATCTTGATAATCAGCGGGACATGTCGGATGAACTGTTCGAGGGAAACGTTGCCTCTGAGATGTCGCTTGGAGAGTCGATTGTGCGTGGTATCCTGAATCCCCCTAAGTATGTGATGTCCGTATATTCTTACCGGAGGGACCTGGAAAATTATGAGAAGAGGGTACGTCTGGCGAAGAATAAGAGTATACGGGACGAGGGAGAGAAGCTGCTTTGGGCTTTGCGCCGTGCATTGGCGCAGGCGGACGGTCCGGAAGAGATCTTTCAGAAGCATATGAAGAACCGGGCAGGAAAATACATTGTTTTTTGCGCCAATTATGATCATCTGTCGGAAATGGTTAAAGAAGCGTCAAAGTGGTTTTCGAAGGTGGATGAACACCCGCATATCTATACCGCTTATTCCAACGACCCGAAGACAAGACGGGCGTTCGCAGGCTTCAAAGCGGATAAAAGCGAGCATCTGAAGCTTCTGTACTGTATTGATATGCTTAACGAAGGCGTGCATGTGGAGGGGGTGGAAGGGGTGATTCTGCTTCGTCCTACTGCGTCGCCCACGGTCTACAAGCAGCAGATTGGGAGGGCGCTGTCAGCGGGAAAGAAGACGGACTCGGTTATCTTTGATGTTGTGCTGAATATAGAGAATCTTACCAGTGTTGGGACGATTGAAGAAGAGGTGGCGGTTGCGGCGTCCTATTACCATTATCTGGGACAGGATGAAAAGATCGTCAATGAACGATTTGAAGTGACCGGCGAGGTAAGGGACTGCATCGTACTTTTTAAAAAGTTAGAAGAGACGCTGACTGCTTCATGGGAGCTGATGTATGAACACGCTGAACGGTATTTCAAAGAGTATGGCAATCTTAGAGTCCCGGTGAAATATCAGACGAAAGACGGTTACGGACTTGGACAGTGGATTCTTACACAGCGGCGGGTCTACGCCGGGGAGAAGTACGGCGTCCTGAGCGAAGAACGTATCCGCAAGTTAGAGGAGATAGGAATCGTTTGGGGGAGTTACCGGGATCTTTCCTGGGAGCGGTATTTCCGGGAAGCGAGGAAGTATTACGAAAAACACGGGAACCTGAATACAACGGTCAATGAAGTGACAGAGTCCGGGTTTCGGCTTGGGGCATGGATCAGTAAGCTCAGGATCTACCGGAAAAGCGGAATCCAGAAGACATATCTGACCAGAGAGAGAATGCAGGCGCTGGATTCCATCGGAATGATATGGGATGTACCGGACTATCTGTGGGAAGAGAATTATACGGAATGCCTGAAGTATTACCGTGAGCATGGGAATCTCAATATTCCCAATGATTATTGTTCGCAGAACGGGCTGAAGATCGGCGGCTGGCTTCGCCGGCAGAGATTGATCCGGCGAGGGAAAACGAAGGGGGCGAAGCTGACGAAAGAGCAGATTGCCCGGCTTGATTCCATCGGGATGGTCTGGAAGACAAAGCAGGAGCAGAAGTGGGACGAAGGTTACGAAGAGGCTAAAACCTACTATGAGGAGTATAAGAATCTGAACGTTCCGGCGTCGTATGTAAGTCCGTCCGGTTATAGATTGGGAAGCTGGATTTCCGACCGAAGAGAGAAAGGCCGGGAAAGACTTCCAGCAGAGCGGCGGCAGGCGCTGGACGCTATCGGAATGATCTGGATAAAACCAGATCCCTGGGAAGTGAGGTATCGGCTTGCGAAAGCATACTATGAAGAGTATGGAAATTTAAATATACCTTCGAAGTATCGGCCGGAGGGTATCTGGCTTGCAAAATGGGTCAATGAACAAAAACAAATTCATGCCGGGAAGAGAGAGGGAAAACTTCTGAGAAAAGATCAGGAGGAGAGACTGAACGCCATCGGTATGGAATGGGGCGAGAGCGGGAATAAGCAAACCAAAGCAGATATAAAATTATTCGAAGAATCAAAAGCATATTCTAAGAATACTTTCAGAGAAACCCTTGCAGCGAGGGCACTTGGGTTTTGAGAAGTATGACATATCCAAAATCCGAATGATACTGTAACAGATGCAAAAAGTATTATCAATATTGACGGCATCAGCAGAGAAGGATTCATTACTATGGCTATAAGAAAATTTCTATATAGGTATGGATGGCGAAGCATGCTTTTTTATACTCTTAAATTCGTGGATGAATTGCCATAAACGACGAGCATTATAAATGATGACATGGAGATAGGAAAGGATCAGCCATTCATAAATTTCCGAATTGTTAAAGATAGCGAGGGATTGTGGTGTATTACGTAATACAGGTTGCTTCCGGGATGGAGGATAAGGTGGAGGAGCAGATAGAGATTATGGTTGAGAAAGGATTCTATCATAATTGTTTTCATCCCATCCGCCATGTGAAGAAGAAGATTCGGGGAGAATGGAAAGAACTGCGGGAAAAACTGCTTCCCGGATATGTATTTATTGTGAGCGACGATATCGAAGAACTATATCTGAGATTAAGATATGTACCGGCATTTACGAAACTGCTTGGCAAAGACGGAGGACAGTTTGTTCCGCTTCCGGAGCATGAAGTAGAATGGCTTAAGAAAATTACAGGTTCGGCAGGCAGCCGCATGGAGGCGGAGATCTCCCGGATATCCGTGTCAGAGGACGATGTGGTCACCATCCTGTCGGGGCCTTTGAAAGATATGGAAGGCTATATTAAGAAGATTGATCTGCACCGGCGGATTGCCAAGGTGGAGGTTGATTTTATGAACCAAAAGACGGTGATCCAT
>CANODD010000321.1 GCA_947564705.1 uncultured Dorea sp.
CTCAAGCTATGATGTCCTGACGGAGTACAATGAATATCCTCGCTCCATTTTCAAAGAGCAGCTCATGGAAACAGGGCATCCAAGACCAAGGACGCCTTCCTACAGTGTACTGACGGCGGAATTCGCCGAGGCCATGCTGAATATCTTTACCGGCGTAGATCCGCAGGAGGCGCTGGATTCTGCGGCGGCAGCCATGGACAAGGATTATAACAAATACTATGCAAACGATTAAGAGGAAAAGGGGGATTGGTTATGCAAAAATCAGTAAATAAAACGAGTGAGAGGAAAGCGGCGTATCTGTTCATTTTCCCGGCGGTCGTCCTGCTGGCCGCGTTTTTGATCTATCCGTCTTTGCAGACGATCCGGTATGCATTCACGGATTATAATATAATGCGTCCTGACAGGATTGTTTTCTGTGGGTTTAATAATTTTATTGAATTGTTCCAGGATGGAGATTTCTGGATCGCAGTGAAAAATACACTTTATTTTACCATTCTGGTCGTGCCTTTTCAGACGGTGCTTGCACTTGCGCTGGCCCTTCTGATCTCATCCCGGCGAAAAGGCGTGTCCATCTTCCGCGCGGCTTATTTCAGCCCGCAGGTTACGTCTATGGTAGTCGTTGCGATCCTCTGGACCGTTATGTATAATTCCAGCCCGGACAGCGGTCTTTTAAATGCGCTTCTGGTCAATCTCGGATTAGAGCCGTGCGGTTTCTTAAACGACCCGGATACGGCGATGAATTCGATCATATTCATGTCTGCATGGCAGGGAGCCGGATATCAGATGATGATCTTTCTTGCCGGGCTTCAGGGCATCTCGGCAGAGCAGTATGAAGCGGCTTCCATAGACGGCGCCGGAAAGATCGCGAGCTTTTTCTATGTGACGCTTCCGGGACTTAAGAATGTCATTCAGTATGTTGTTATGATAACGGTTATTCAGGCGATGAAGCTCTTCACCCAGCCTTATGTTATGACTAAGGGCGGACCGCAGAACTCTACCAGGACATTGGTGTACTATATCTATGAACAGGGATTCCAGAAGAGAAACTTCGGATATGCCTGTGCGGTGGCGGCTGTATTTTTTGTAATCGTAATCAGCCTGTCATTGGGAATGAAGAAGATAATTAAAGCAGATTAGGCGCGGGAGGAGTGAATACTATGACAAAGAAAAAAACATTTGGAAACGTTGCGTTTTACCTTGGCAATACTTTGATCGCATTAATATTCGTGTCGCCTCTGATCTGGATGATCTCGTCTTCTTTGAAACCGGAAGCACAGATTTTTAAAGGATTGAATTCACTGTCAACATTTATCCCGACAGGAGCGTCTCTGAATAACTACGCAGAAGTATTCCAGAGAATCAATATGTGGAAATTTATCGGCAACAGTTTGTTCTATGTGCTGGTGATCATCCTTCTGGATCTGCTGGTGAATTCCATCTGCGGATACGCGCTGGCAAAATTTGACTTCAAGGGAAAGAACCTTTTGCTGACACTTGTGATCAGTCTGATGGTATTTCCGGCAGAAGCGATTATGCTCCCGATGTACAGGGAGATGGCAGACTTAGGATGGATTAATTCCTGGGCGTCCCTGATTGTGCCGTTTGTTGCAAAATGTTTCAGCATCTATATGTTCCGCCAGTTCTTCCTTGATATTCCGGATGAACTTTTAGAAGCGGCGTCTATCGACGGGTGCGGACCGGTGAAAACATTTTTCCAGGTGGTAATGCCGATCTCAGGGACGGTATACGCCACAATCTTTATCCTGGATTTTGTGGCTCACTGGAATGATTTTATGTGGCCTTTGCTGGTTGTCACAGGAGAGGAAAAGCGGACGATTCAATTGGCGATACAGACCTTCTTTGGTTCGAAGCCTATTAATTACGGACCTATCATGGCATCTCTGACCATATCAGCGATACCGATGCTGCTGATGTTTATCTTCCTTCAGAAATATTATGTGGAAGGTATCGCTTCTACCGGAATTAAAGGTTAGGAACGGATTTCCGGAATTTCATATTCGTTTTACCAGCCGTATGGCGGACGTGATGGGATTCCGGAAACATGTGAATATAAAGACGGGAGGGAAATTTATGACAGGAGCGTTTCATATAGAAAGCAGATTATTCCGTATTGTGGATAAGGCGGTCAGCCTGGTCAAATTGAATATCCTGTGGATTCTTTTTTCGATTCCTCTGGTCACAGGAGGAGCGGCGCTTTGCGCGCTTCATGTAACGGCAGTAAGAATTCTGAAAAATGAAGAAGGGTATATATTTCGGGACTTTTGGAATGTATTCCGGGATAAACTGGCGCTGTCTCTGAGATTATGGGTGCCTCTGATGGCGGCGGCGGCAGCGCTTTTTCTTGATGGTATGTTCTGGCGGAATGTGGAAGGGAACTTTGCCGCCGGTATGAGAGTTATGGTCTGGGTACTGTCGGGAATATGGATTGTGTTGGTGATCTATATCTTCCCTCTTGCGGCGAGGATGGATACGGCGGCAGGGGTAATATACCGCAGCGGAATCCTGCTGTTATTCAAGTATCTGCCTCAGTCGGTGTATCTTCTGTTTATTACCGGCGTCTTTTTTGCGGCGGGGATTCTGTGGACGCCGGTATTTTGCGTTGGTGCGCTGGCCGGAGGTGCGCTTGCGGCTGTGGTTCATGGAAAGATGCTTCTGTGGATCTTTGAGAAAGAGGAAGCTTTATATAAAATTGTGCAATTACACAAAAAATAGGAATGACATCTTGAAAAAAGGATTTTATTTATAGTAGAATAAAATTACTTTAGAAGGTGCGGGAGTAAATCCTATGGCGAAAATTCTGATTGTCGAAGATGAAAAGAATATGCAGG
>CANODD010000322.1 GCA_947564705.1 uncultured Dorea sp.
ATGATACTTATGAGTACATATGAGGAATTCATGATCTTGCTGACATTTGCGTCACTGGTTGTTGCAATTCTGAATCTGAAAAATAAGAAATAGCCGTTCCTGTCTCTGGTAAAGATTGAACGGCTATTTCTGTAGCTTATTAAATTGATTCGCCGGAACGGGTAGCGTGCACCTACTCGTCGGCTGTCTTGTTAAATATATTATAGCAAACATACTCCAAATGTCAAGAATCGCCCCAAGAAACAATAAAAGAACAGGAGAATCTGTATATGAAGAATATATTAATAACCGGCGCCTCCCGGGGGATAGGACGAAGCATCGCGTTAAAATTCGCGTCCGAAGGATATCGCGTATTCCTTAACTGCCATGCTTCCCTTTCTGAATTAGAACATGTACGGCATATAATAGAAGAAGACTATCACGCTGCATGCAGGATTGTAACGGGAGATGTGGGAAATCCGGATGATGTTGCCCGCATGTTCGAACAAATCTATCATTCCTGTGGCAGGCTTGACGTCCTGATCAACAATGCCGGCATCTCACACATCGGGCTCCTGATGGATATGACCACGGAGGAGTGGCAGCGCATCCTTAATGTGAATCTTTCCTCCGTGTTCTACTGCTGCCGCGCTGCGATTCCTCCTATGATCACTGCCGGCTCCGGCAAGATCATCAATATCTCCTCCATGTGGGGAACCTCAGGCGCCTCCTGCGAAGCCGCCTACTCGGCCTCAAAAGCCGGCGTGAACGGACTCACGAAAGCGCTTGCCAAAGAACTGGCGCCGAGCAATATCCAGGTCAATGCCATTGCCTGCGGAGTTATCGATACCGAGATGAATCATCAATTATCTCCCGAAGAAAGAAAAACTCTGGAAGATGAGATTCCGGCCGGAAGATACGGCGCCCCGGAAGAGATTGCACGGATCGCATGGGATATCGCGCACGCCCCCGCGTATATGACCGGACAAATCATCGGAGTAGACGGTGGATATTTATAAAACAAAAAGTAACCGCCCTCCAGCCAAGGGTATGGTTACTTTTATAAAAAAATTTTTTCTGTCTACATAAAATCTTACTTTTCTATCTCCAACACAATCGGACAATGGTCTGATCCCATCACTTCCGTCAGTATCTTTGCGTCCTTAAGCCTGTCCTTCAGGCATTCCGACACGCAGAAGTAATCAATCCGCCACCCTGCGTTCTTAGCCCTCGCGCTGAACCGGTAAGACCACCAGGAATAGATTCCTTCCGCATCCGGATAGAAATAACGGAACGTATCGATAAATCCTGCCTCCAGAAGCGCCGAGAATTTTTCCCTCTCTTCATCCGTGAAGCCCGCGTTTTTGCGGTTTGTCTTCGGATTCTTAAGATCAATCTCTTTGTGGGCCACATTCAGGTCTCCGCAGAAAATAACCGGCTTGCGCTCTTCCAGCCCTTTCAGATAAGCAAGAAAATCTTCCTCCCACTGCATTCGGTATGAAAGCCGCACCAGCTCATTCTGTGAATTCGGCGTATATACGGTGACAAAATAAAACTCTTCAAATTCAAGCGTAATCACACGCCCTTCCTGGTCGTGTTCCTCTATCCCAATACCATAGGCAGCCGACAGCGGTTCTTCCTTCGTGAATATCGCCGTTCCTGAATATCCCTTCTTTTTGGCATAGTTCCAGTACTGATGATACCCCGGTGTCTTCAGTTCGAGCTGTCCTTCCTGCATCTTCGACTCCTGGATACAGAAAATATCCGCGTCCGCTTCTTTAAAGAAATCCATGAAGCCTTTCTGCACACACGCACGGATTCCATTCACATTCCATGATACGAATTTCATATTCTTCCTCCCAATCTCTTCCCTGATATTATACTTTCAGCAAGATTCTCTTCCTGCCTGCCGCAATTTCCGGATCAAGTTTCTTCCTGAATCTCTAATAATACACCTTCCGCAAGAACAATCCCCGCGCCGGCGCAAGGAATCCTGCCAGGCTTCTGTCCTCCGCCGCAATTACTACAGGCAGCATCGACGCTTCCCGCTTGCCTGTCCCTATCTCCAGGAGCGTTCCTGTCAGGATACGTACCATATGATACAAGAATCCCGTTCCATAATAAGTAATCCGGACCTTCTCGGCGCTTCTTACAATCTTAATATTCGTAATACGGCGTACGGCGTCCCTGCAATCCTTATCGTCTGTAAAACTGATAAAGTTCTTCGGCCCTATCAGATACTTTGTGGCGTCACGCATCGCTTCGATATCCAATTTTTCCGGATAATGATAACAATACCTGCGGGAAAATACATCCGGCTTCTCTCTGCAGTCTATATAGTATTCATACTTCTTCCCCTTGGCGCTTTTCCGCGCGTGGAAACTGTTCCTTACAAGCTCCACCTTGATAACACGGATATCTTCCGGAAGATATCTGTTTAATGATTCTTTTAATTCATTTGTATCATACAGTTTTGACAGCTTTACGCTCGCCACCTGCCCCCGCGCATGAACCCCTGCGTCCGTCCTGCCGGACCCGTCCACATGCACACGGTATCCGACCAGCTTTCCAATACTCCATTCCAATATAAACTGAATCGTATTATCCGTCGTAACCTGACGCTGCCACCCCTGATACCTGCTGCCGTCATAAGCAATCGTTAACTTATATGTCCTCATTTTATATCATCCCATCTCTCCCGGTACATCATTAATATTACTCAAAAATCAAGCAATCATATACCAGTCACTACATCCTGTATCTATACGAAAAGAAAAGAAGAAGTTACTCCAGTATCTTCTTCAACTCATCCAGAAAAGTATTCACATCTTTAAACTCACGATATACAGAC
>CANODD010000323.1 GCA_947564705.1 uncultured Dorea sp.
GTTTCGCGAAACGATCCCGACTGATATTGAATATTCATTTTTTTTACAACGCATATCAAAAAAACACTATGAAAGATGCCAAAAACAACCCAACGGTTAAGAATATGCAGCAAACCCAAAACCAAAACAACAGAATTCGCGATAACTACCTGTATAAGGACACAAAAACCAAAACGGTATACCTTATCTTTACACTTTAAATGTTTGCTAAATACCACAGAAGGCCAAAGAAACATAAAGAACATGTAACCGCATAAGACTTTTCCATATTCTAATATCCAATACAGTGTCTCCATTTCATACCCCTTTTTCGCCTATTTTAACGTCTTGGATTCAAATACCCTAATACTGCTTTTCCGTCCTGATCAGACTGATTTGCGAAACGAATCCTCGCTCCGTCCTTCTTTCTGCTTGCCGTCAAAAACAGTCTCCCGTCACAAGCGTCTGCTATGCAAGACAACTTCCTGATCTCCCCGCTTCTAAAGCCTTTCAACCGGCTTTCAAGAACTACCGTACTTTGAATTCCGGACCTGTCCGCATATTCCAGGCAGACCTCCGCTTCTTGATAGAATCCGGCGAACCCGATATTTTCTATCTCCACGGCAACCCGATACTTCTCTCCCTCACCTTTTACCCGGCTGACTTCCACGCTTCGGATCAGAAAACGATACCCCATATGCGCTCCCACATAATCAAATACACTCTTTCCACTCCATACGCCCTGCCCCGGATAATCCCATTTCTTCCAAATATCCAAAAGCCTTGTATCATGTACCTTATTCAGATAGGTAATCTGCATTTTCCGCAGATCTTCTACTGTCTTCTTTGGCGTAAGCATTCTCATATAGCCCTCGCTATATACGGCTTCCCCGCCGTTAGGCGCTTGACTGCAAAGCTCATGTTCAAATTCTAACTCCTGTTTCCGGCTCCATGGTTCATCCCATACCGGCTTGGCATCCTCTTCCTCGGCAAAAGTCCCCAGATGGCTCGCTGAACCGAATATTCCGTCGTCAAAAAGCCCCATATTATCGGAACAGTTTAAAACCCTCCTCCTTTGTCCCTCGTGTAAACTGCGCCAGTATACCGGACGCCGTACGGCAAGATATGTCTGCGGCGCTTTCTGCTCACGTAAGATTTCTGCCAGCTTAAGCATTCTTTCTGCATTCAGGAAACGAGAACCGTGCATCTCTCCCCAGTTTCCCAACAGCATTCCCTGAAATATAAAAACCGAAGACGCTTTCTTCCCTATGAGATTTCCGATCTGCCGCACATGCCTCTGCACCTGCGCAAATTCAGCAGGCTCACGTACGAACGCTCTTCCCTCATGGTCGTATACTACTCTCACAATACAATCATATTGATTCTCTTCAAAGAAGCCCAAGATCCGCTGAATTCTCTCCGACACAGTTTCATCCAGATCCATTTTCCGAAAACTGCCGATATCAATCAACACGAGAGCCAACGTATCCTGTCTGTCAAGGCTCCACTTAAACTCTTCAAACTCCGGCTCCTGTTCTGCCAAAAAGGTATAGATCTGATACCATCCTCTCGCCGGATTCTTCAATTCCTCCGTAGTCTCTGTCAGATCTTCCGGCTCAAAATTCCATGTCTTTTCTTTTACTCTAAACTTTTCAAACAGATGCTTCATCTCACTTCGTCTCCAGAGCCATATCCATTCTTAATATCTTTACCCGAAAGATGACAGTCAGCATACTGAAGAGCATCCGCAGCATGTACCAGACCGGCTTTAGTCCGCTGTGCATACTTGCTCCGCTTTCTCTCGCATGCATAACTGCGGGAACTTCCTTCACTCGATATCCCATCAGCAACATCTGCATAAGCACATTGGCGTCCGGATATTTATCGTCAAAATGATTATACTCCGAATAGTAGACAAAAGCCTTCCTGTCCAGCCCCTGCAGCCCCGTTGTCGGATCTGCTATGCGCATCCCCGTGACATGCCTGATCAAAAAGCGGAACATATGATACGCCGCTTTTTTCATCCATGAAACAGGAAAATCCGAACTCTCTTTCATAAATCTGGCGCCTAATACAATATCCGGCTTCTCTGCATTCGCGTCCTTTCCTTTCAATTCTTTATATATTATAGGAATATTGCAGGCATCATGCTGACCGTCCGCATCCATCTGAATCACATACTCATAATCTCTGCGTACCGCATACTTATACCCTGACTGCAGAGCGCTTCCATATCCCAGATTGTATATATGCGTAATCAGCTCATACTGCTTCTCTCTTACGATCCTTCCGGTATGGTCTGCCGAGGCATCGTCAATAACCAGAACATCCGCGATTGACGGGATATCAAATTGCTCCAATTGTTCAAATACTCTGCATATATTTTTCTCTTCATTATAAGCCGGTATAATTACCAACAACTCCTTCTTAGCCATCGCCCTTCCCCGCTTTGTCTCTCTATTCTTCCTGTTCCAACAGATCCCGGAACAACCGAAGCTCGCGCTCATAAGAGATCTCTTTTTTCTTCGCTTTCTCACCGAGCCGGCTTCTCTTTCCTTCATCCAAATACAGCTCTTCTATCCTTTCCGCAACTGCCCCCGGAGTCAGCTCACACAGAATCCCGTCTTCTCCGTCTGCTATCTGCTCCAGATTGCCGTTACAATCCGAGGCGATCACCGCACGGCCCAACGTCTGCGCCTCCTGAATCGCAATACTCTTCCCTTCGAATCTTGTGGCGTGCACATACAGATCTGCCTGTGCATAATACGGATACGGATTATCTCTCTGCCCCAGCAATAAAAAATCCTTCTCCAGCCCAAGCTCCTGGATTTTTT
>CANODD010000324.1 GCA_947564705.1 uncultured Dorea sp.
TTATCAGCAGTGCAGAAGTATATTATGACAAATTCGCGATTGCGAGGGGTACGGATCTGAAGATTGAGAGTCCGACGATCGTGGGTGCGCAGGCGGCGAACGAATTGTTGGATATCAGCAATATCAAGGCTTCCTTTGTATTGACAGAGTATAACGGCAGGATCTATGTAAGCGCCAGATCCATAGATGAAGTGAATGTACAGATCATCATGGAGCGTCTTGGCGGCGGCGGGCACTTGAATGCTTCGGGCGCTCAATTTGACCATACGGATATGGAAAAAGCAATAACAAGCCTGAAACAGGTGATTGACGAGATGATAGAAGGAGGAGACATTTAGAGATGAAAGTAATATTGACAGAAGACGTGAAATCCCTTGGTAAGAAGGGAGAGATTGTAGAGGTAAGCGACGGTTATGCGAGGAATTTTATCTTAAAGAAGAAAAAAGGTTTGGAGGCGAACAGTAAGAATCTAAACGATTTGAAGCTTAAGAAGGCCAATGAAGATAAAATCGCTCAGGAGCAGTATGAGGCGGCGCGGGAGCTTGGAAAGACGATCGAGGCAGGAGAGATAAAGATGTCCATTAAGACGGGTGAGGGGGGCAAGGCTTTTGGCTCTATTGCGTCGAAGGAGATCGCGGCAGAGGTAAAGGAGCAGATGGAGCTGGAGGTAGACAAGAAGAAGATTCAGCTGAAAGAGACGATCAAGACGATAGGAACACATGAAGTTCCCATCAAGCTGCATCCCAGGGTTACCGCCATATTGAAGGTAATCGTGACAGAAGAGTCTTAGGAGGAGTCAAAGGATGGAGGAGGCGGTCATCAAGAGGGTGATGCCCCATAGCATAGAGGCGGAACGGGCGGTTGTCGGAGCGATGCTGATGGATCGGGATGCGATCATGACGTCGTCTGAGATTATCAGTGGAAGTGATTTTTATCAAAGCGTCTATGGTGTTGTCTTTGATACTATGGTAGAACTGTTCAATGAGGGAAAACCGGTAGATCTGGTTACGCTTCAGGACCGATTGAAGGAGAAAGCGGTTCCGGAAGAGATCGCGAGTCTTGAATTTGCCCGAGACCTGGTTACATCTGCATTGACGTCGGCGAATGTAAAATACCATGCGCGGATAGTGGCGGATAAATCGGTACTTCGCAAGCTGATTCGGTTGAATGAAGAGATTGCGAATACTTGTTATGCAGGAAACGAGCCGTTGGAAGAGGTGCTGGAGAAGACGGAGAAGTCTGTATTCGAGCTTCTTGAGAAACGGAATACGGGGGAATTCGTACCTATCAAGCAAGTTGTTCTGAATGCGTTGGAACGAATTGAGAAAGCCTCCAAGAGCAAGGGGACGGTGACGGGTATTCCGACAGGCTTCATTGATCTGGATTATAAGCTTTCGGGGCTGCAGCCGTCGGATTTGATATTGATTGCCGCCAGACCTTCTATGGGAAAGACGGCATTTGTCCTGAATATTGCCCAGTATATTGCATTTAAAAAGGAAAAGAGCGTAGCCGTTTTCAGCCTCGAGATGTCGAAAGAGCAGCTTGTGAATCGTTTGTTTTCTTTAGAATCTCAGGTGGATGCACAGGCGATTCGAACGGGAAATATGAAGGATTCCGACTGGGAGAAATTAATAGAAGGGGCCGGTATCATAGGAAAGTCCCGGCTGATTATAGACGATACTCCGGGAATCTCTATATCGGAACTTCGTTCCAAGTGTCGAAAGTATAAGTTGGAGCAAGGAATAGATGTTATTATCATAGATTACCTTCAGTTGATGACGGGCAGTGTGGGAAGAAGCCAAGAGTCCAGACAGCAGGAGATATCGGAGATATCACGTTCTCTCAAGGGTTTGGCGAGGGAGCTGAATGTACCTGTGATTGCGCTGTCGCAGTTGAGCCGTGCGGTGGAAGGGCGTCCGGATAAGAGACCGATGCTTTCCGATCTGCGTGAGTCCGGAGCAATCGAGCAGGATGCGGACGTTGTCATGTTCATTTACCGAGACGAATACTATAATAAAGATTCTGAATTTAAGAGACAGGCAGAGATCATAATTGCAAAACAAAGAAACGGTCCTGTGGGGACCGTTAATTTGGCCTGGTTGGGTGAATACACGAAGTTCGCCAACTTAAGCAGGCAGGAATAATTTTTTTAATTTTTCAACCGGACCGGCTTCTGCCGCGCTTTTCCGAAAGGATTGCTGCTGGCGGATGAGCTGGTCTATTTTTTTGAATTCTTCTTCTTGCCGCCGCTCTTTGGCATCCAGGAGGAAGGACATCTCTTTGCTGAACATAGAGAGCAGGACGGCATTGTTATTCTCCAGCATTCGTTTCATATGTAATTGATCGCGGGTCCTCCGGATATCAGGGATCAATGCTTTTAAGTCGTCGAAGGGTACGCCCTGTTCGTACAGTTCTTTGATGCAGTTGAAAAGCCTGATATCATCTTTTGTTTCTTGCTTTAATTGATCTAATGCGTTATTGCTCATGTTTTGATACCCCCTTATTAAGATTGATATCTCCTTGTTTCCCAAGGATATTGGTTTCCCATTGCATTGTTTTTTTAGAAATGCAATAGTGACTAGGTGTACCGGCATGTATGAGGATGAACGTGTCAGTACACTAAGCTTGTCCCGGTATAGCTAAATGAATTATAATGATGTGTCGGTACACTAGTGTGCTGTCTGCATTATATTCAGCCAAACCTCCTTGTCTATTCATCCATCTGCCGCGTTGGATTTTCTAGCCGTAGCCACCGCTACGCCGTCGAAAATCCGCCTTGCAG
>CANODD010000325.1 GCA_947564705.1 uncultured Dorea sp.
CGGCGACCACCGAGATCTACACTCTTTCCCTACACGACGCTCTTCCGATCTGGTGTGATGAGTAAGGAACTTATCTTCGATCTCTCTGTCCTCCACCGGAACTCCCTCTTGGGTAATCGCCTTAAGAGAATCCGCATTCGTGATATCAAACCAGCTTCCTTGCGCAAGCTCGGACTTGTAATACCATTTCTGCTGACTGCTCTCAGAAGCCGAATCGGCTGCGATCCCGTAGATCTCATCGTTCATGGCACTGATATGGATCAGATGCGTCCCTATCAAAAGAGTCGCGTCCTCTATCTCCGATGCGTCGATATGAACCGCACTCCCCTCGTCAAACAACGCCTGCGCCAGCGTTCCCCGCAGTAATCCAAGAACCGCGATCACAGCGATACATACGGCGGCAATGGCTATGGCATGTCTTTTCTCACTTTTCATACTGTCTTTCTCTCCCGTCTCTTCTTACACCGGCCTGTATACGCCCTACGACTCTCCCTCTACTGTTTCCTATTGTTTGATTTTTACCAGCTTCAGGTTTGCCGTATCGAATTCGGCCGCATATAGTTCCTCTTGAGAATCGCTGTAGAATCGTACCCTTAATTCTTCTAAGTCCCCGTTCAGCAGCGACAGATAGGTAAAAGGTTCGCCGATCGATATCAGGCCGTCTCCATACAGCCGCTTTCCCTCCCGGTTCTCCACCGTATAATAGGCGGGACTGCCGCCCTCCTTTGTCGGCCGGATCACAATGCTCATAAGTCCATCCTCTCCTTTTTCAGTCTGATACTCCGCTGCCACAAGCTCTTCCTTCTTATCCGGCACATAGCCCCCTGTCACTTCCAGAGGACCCTCGTATTCCAGAGGATTGATCAGACAATCATCTACGAAAGTATCTCCGTTATACAGGCGGATCATTACTTTCTCTGCATTATCCTTATCAAGCGCCAGGTGGCGTACCGTCTTATCGACTTCCGTCCTCTCCCCGATCTGTACGTCATCGATCCATAGTTCAAAACTTGTAACCTCCAGGGAATAATCCTCCGGAATATAGATCCCGACCTCAAAGATATTATCCTCCACAGAAGTTGTGATATAGTATCCGGCCCCTGACGCCGTCTCCTCCGTCACAAGGCTGTCTCCTCCTGATACCGCCTCCAGGCCGGTTCCCGCTGCATACAGAAGGGACGTAACCGCCCCGCAGCTTACACGGTCCAGCGTATACAGAGATTGGGTATATGTGGACAAGGTCTCTAACAACGTCATCTGGTTCTCCTCATAGAGTTCCTGCAGCGACTTAAGCTCGTCAAAGGGAAGAGAGCCGGCTTTATTAAGAAGCAGTCCGGCATCCACATCCTTCTTAAGAGATTCGACTTCTCTTTTCATGGTCTCATAGGCATTCTTCGCCGTGACCGCATTATCGTAAGCATCCTCCACGGAATCTAAGAGCTCCTTCTTCGCGTCCGCCTCGTCCGCGGCGGCCTCCTGGTATTCCAGGATATTCGTATATAAAGTATAAGGCTCGTCTTCCACATATCTCACCCCGGAGATCTGCCCCTTGAACCACTCTTTGGGGATCTTGATAAACAGGATCTTAATGTTTCCCTGCCAGGGGGCGTCCACGTCCTCAAGCATCTTGTCATACTCTGCCTTCAGCGCGTCGCTGTCCGTCTTCCCGCCGTTCCTCGCCGTATTGATAAACGGGTCCAGCCGGTTCATCTTCTGACCGTACTGGCCGCGCATCAGCGAATAATTCGTATCCATAGATATCCTCTGAAGCCGGGTGTTGACCTTCGCCTCATAATACGCATGATCCTGATCAAGGGCGCTCTGCCTGATCTTATCAAGGTCAGACCGTGTCATCCCCGTCTCCACATAAGGATTCCGGAACTCATAACCGCTCGTCACATCCAGACCGATCATCTCTCCAAGCTTCTTTTTAGTCTTCTCAAAGTTCCTCATCACTCCTGTCAGCTTGCTTCTGAGAGAATTCAAGGACTTCTCTATGGCTTCGATATCGCTTACATTGGCTTCCCCGATCAGGAGCCTTGCCTGGTTCCTTTTGAGGGTCTCCTCCCCTGCGGCAAGCTGTTCCTCGTAGAACGTGATGGTCTCCTGCAGCGTATAGACTTCTGTGAATTTATTGCCCACCGACTCGAAGACGTCATACTTGACTACCGACATCTCATGCTTGATGGAATTAATCTCAGACTGGATCTGCAGGGGTTTGTACGTGAATTCGAACGCCTCCGCCAGATCCGGTTTTTCCGGGAACTTGAAGGACAGAAGCGGAGTCCATCGGAACGTAGACATATTCTTCTTTTTAAGCCGGATGGACTTTACTGCCTCCTGATACTTTACCTGGGCAAGTATCAGCTTGTTCTTAAGCTTTTTGTAGGATTTGCTGCCAGCCATAGCCATTGACCTTGCCTGCGCCACATTCAGGGTTCTCCCTGCCGCAAAGACGTCGCAGGACTGATACCCTGCCGCCGTAAAGACGATTACCAGACTAAGCAGCAGGCTTATGATTCTGTTCTTTCCAGTCACGTCTTTGCTACTCCTTTTCTATCAGATACATGGCAAACTCCCCGTTCTTTTCACTGCAAAAGAAGGTGTACCGAACCCCGTCTATCGTATAGGAATACAGATAGACCAGATAATCCGGATCGTAATCATTGACGGTAACAACGTCCGAGAATTCTTTCGTACTGTCCATATTCACCGGTCCAAACAGGCTGTCGCAATTTCTTATTTGAATGAGAAGAAAAGCAGCCTGTTTGGACCGGT
>CANODD010000326.1 GCA_947564705.1 uncultured Dorea sp.
TTTCCTTGTGATTGCTTCCCTTGTCACACTGTCGTTGACAACGACGGTGGCAAGCTGAAACTCAAACGGATTTTTGCGTATCAAATCATCGTCCACGGCCATCTGAAACGCAGGCCGGACAACGCCGCGAATGGAGTGGATGGAGCTATACCCCCTGCCGTCCTGCTGTAACTTGATGAGCCAGCACTTGGCGTCGGACAGCTTCACCCGGTCAATGCGCTGTCTGCCGAAGTCCTCTTTCTTGATGATATTGAGGACAAAGTTATAGTTGGTTCAGGTTTTGCGCCGTTTTGTGTATCGAATCAGAATCCCGCAAAACCTTTAAAATAAGATCTTGTGGGATTTTTTTTGCCCAAAATTCAAAGATGGGGTATAATAGGTCAGAAAACATAATACGAATCATTATTGATGGGGGAGAGGAAGACTTGGGTTACGAAGAACTTTTAAATATTTTCGAAAAGGAAGAAGGTATTCCAGAGGGGATCACATGGAAGGATATACAAAATGATTATTTAAAATTCATGGAATCAGATGCTTCGGAAAATGAGAAAGATGCTTTGGGTGATTATGGAGAAATGTTGGAGATGCTTGTAGACATTGAACAGCAGTAATGAATGAGAAATATGGTGACTTTTCAATAAATGGAAGATTTAAAATGGGAATGTTGCACTTAGCATATTCCCTTTTTTATTTTCATATGATATAATTTATCATATTATGGCAATATTTAGAGAAGGTGGAACAAGGAGTATAGATTTATGAAGAGAGTGTTGTTAAAACTCAGCGGGGAGGCTCTTGCCGGAGATAAAAGAACCGGATTTGACGAGGCGACCTGCATAGAGGTGGCGAATCAGGTAAAGCGTCTGGTAGACGATGGTATTCAGGTTGCGATCGTGACAGGCGGAGGTAATTTTTGGCGGGGGAGGACCAGCGAGACAATCGACCGTGTGAAAGCGGATCAGATTGGGATGCTTGCGACGGTTATGAATTGTATCTATGTATCAGATATTTTCCGTTATGTGGGGATGAAGACGGAAGTATTTACACCATTTGTATGTGGCGCTTTTACGTCGCTGTTTTCGAAGGATGCGGCGATAGCGGCTTTGGAAGAGGGAAAGGTCGTCTTCTTTGCCGGCGGAACCGGGCATCCGTATTTCTCGACGGATACGGGAGCAGTTCTTCGCGCGATAGAGATTGAGGCCGACGCAATGCTGCTTGCGAAAGCAATCGACGGTATCTATGACAGCGATCCGAAGCTGAATCCGGATGCGAAGAAGTATGACGAGATATCTATTCAGGAAATTATCGATAAGAAATTAATGGCGGTGGATCTGACAGCGTCTATCATGTGTCTGGAGAATAAGATGCCGATGCTGGTGTTCGGTCTGAATGAAGAGAATAGTATTGTAGAGACGATGACAGGAACATTTACAGGAACAAAAGTGACTGTATAAGAATAAGGGAGGATTTAATATGAATGAAAGACTCAAGGTGTACGAAGAGAAGATGACGAAGACGATGGGGAATCTGGATGGCGAATTGGGGGCGATCAGAGCAGGCCGTGCGAATCCGAACGTACTGAATAAGATCAGAGTGGATTATTATGGGACGCCTACGCCGATTCAGCAGGTGGCGAACGTGTCTGTACCGGAAGCGCGCATGATCCAGATCCAGCCATGGGAGAAGAACATGCTGAAGGTGATCGAGAAAGCAATTCAGGTATCGGATCTTGGCATCAATCCCACTAACGACGGAACTATGATCCGGCTTGTATTTCCTGAACTGACGGAGGAACGTAGAAAAGAGCTGGTCAAGGACGTTAAGAAGAAGGGCGAGGCGGCGAAGGTTGCTGTCCGTAATATCCGCCGTGACGGGAATGATATGCTGAAGAAATTGAAAGGAACAGATGTTTCGGAGGATGAGATTAAGGATATGGAAACAGAGCTTCAGAAGCTGACGGATAAGTATGTGAAGGAAGTGGACAAAGCGGTAGAAAACAAATCCAAAGAGGTAATGACGGTTTAAAGAATTGTGCGGAATCGATATATGCGGACGGCATAGTTCTTGATGAGAGAGGGGACAGATCAGAGGCTTGCGCGCAAGGTCTGTCCTCCCTTCATGTCATATTCAGACAGTCTGTTGCAAAGAGGAGAGAAATCTAATGATTATACCACGACATATTGCGATTATTTTGGATGGAAATGGGCGCTGGGCGAAATCAAAAGGAATGCCCCGTAATTATGGTCATGCGCAGGGAAGCAAGAATGTAGAGCGCATTTGTGAGGATGCGTATCGTATGGGAGTCAAATATCTGACGGTTTATGCATTTTCCACGGAGAACTGGAATCGGCCGAAGGAGGAAGTAGACGCGTTGATGAAGCTTCTGAGGAATTATATGAAGACTTGTCTTAAGACGGCGGCAAAGAATGATATGAAGATCCGCGTGATTGGTGATGTGACAAGGCTTGACGAAGATATCCGGACCAGAATTGCAGAACTTGAAGAAGCTACGAAGAATAACGGAGGGTTGAATTTTCAGATTGCCATTAATTATGGAAGCAGGGATGAGATGCTCCGTGCGGTGAGAAAACTGGTAAAGGATTGCCGGGAGAACAGGCTTGATTCGGAGGAGATTGATGAAGCGGTATTCGAGAGATATCTGGACACACATGATATTCCAGATCCGGATC
>CANODD010000327.1 GCA_947564705.1 uncultured Dorea sp.
GGTATCTCAGGAGTTAACGCCTATGGTTGCGACGGCGCGCACGATCAAGAAAGAGCATCCGGATGCAAAAGTAGTATTCATCGGGCCATGCGCGGCCAAGAAGCTGGAAGCTATGCGAAGGACGGTAAGAAGCGACGTGGATTTTGTAATTACCTTCGAAGAGCTGCAGGCGATGTTTGATGCGAAGGGAATCGACCTGACCAAATATGAAGCGGAGTCCTCTTTCCACAACGCGACAGGCACCGGGCGCGGATATGCTTATGCGGGAGGCGTTGCCAGCGCCATCGAAAAATGTGTCAAAGAATACTATCCGGGTACGGATGTAAAGGTGGTGCATGCGGAAGGACTCGCGGAGTGTAAGAAGACGTTGTCTCTGGCAAAGGTGGGCAGGATGAACGGCTGTCTGATCGAGGGTATGGGATGTCCCGGCGGATGTGTGGCCGGAGCGGGAACCAATATCGCTGTCGATAAGGCGAAGAAGAAGGTTCAGGAATTCGTGGCCGGATCTACCCGGGCGCTGCCTCCAAAGGAGTTAGAGGAGATCGAATTGAAATAAGGTTTACTCGTTATAATCCAACGGAAATACTTTGTGTGCAAGTATTTCCGTTGGGTTTCTTTGTATTATGAGGTGCATTGAGGGGAAATGACGGGAGGAGCGAGCGAAGAGATGTGGGATATACTATTGGTGGAGGATGATTACGGGCTGAATCAGGCGGTTGTCTATGCACTTGGTAAAGAAAAATACAGCGTGAGGTCTGCGTTTTCCCTGGATGATGCAAGAAAGCAGTATTCGGAGAAGATACCGGATTTAATCTTGCTGGACGTGAATCTTCCGGACGGCGAGGGATTTGTCTTTTGCAGATGGATGAAGGAGAGAAGGGAAGTTCCGGTTATTTTTCTGACTGCCCGTGACCTGGAGGAGGATGTACTAAAGGGATATGACCTGGGAGCAGAGGATTATGTGACGAAACCATTCTCTATGAAGATATTATTGAAGAAAATCAGTGTGATCATGAAAAGAAGCGCCGGAAATGAAAATCATGTGTTTGACGACGGATACCTCCGTATAGACCTGAGTGAGGCGAAGGTGTCTGCAGGGGGAAAGGACTGTCCTGTCACACCGACAGAATTAAGGCTTCTTGGTGAATTTGTGAAGAACAGCGGACACCTTTTGACATATCAGATTTTGCTGGAACGTTTGTGGGACAGCGGGGGACAGTTTGTAGATAAGCATGCGTTAGCGGTGAATATCAACCGTCTGCGCAGAAAGATCGAGGACGCGGAACATAAGTATATTTCAAATGTATATGGGATGGGGTATCAATGGATTGGATGACGGCTATATGCCTCCTATTGGCGGCGGGTGTGTTTCTGCTCTCCGGATGGAGAGTATATCGGATGAAGAGAGAGGTCTGGCGGTTCGCCGCGAGGACCGAGCAGGCGTTGGACGATATACTGTCTGGCCGGGGATACTGCGGGGAAGAAGGAGAAGAAGAAAAGGACACGCTCTGGGGAAAATGCGGAGATAAATTCTCACAGGCTGACCGGATATGGAAGAAGAAAGAGGAAGCGGCTCTGGCAGAAAAGAAGCAGATTAAGGAACTGATCTCGGATATCTCCCATCAGACCAGGACTCCCCTCGCGAACATGAAGCTTTATCTGGAATTTCTCCAGGAGGAAGAGATGTCGGAAAAGGGAGGGGAATTTCTAAGGAACCTGGAGAGACAGACGGACAAGCTGGATTTTCTGCTGCAGAGCATGGTGAAGATGTCAAGGCTTGAGGCGGGCATTATCCGGATTAAGAGTGAAGCGGGAAACCTGTATGAGACGCTGATAGAAGCAGTGGCGCAGATCGTTCCCGCCGCGGAAGAGAAGCAGATCAGTCTGTCGGTAGACTGCGAAGAGACGTATATTCTTCTGCATGACAAGAAGTGGACCCAGGAAGCCGTCTTCAATGTGCTGGATAACGCCGTGAAATATACGGAGCCTTTCGGAGACATCTATGTAAAAGTTACCCGGCAGGAGATATTCACGAAACTTAGTATCTCAGATACCGGGAAGGGAATTCTTCCGGAGAGACAGGCGGAGATTTTCTCGCGGTTTTACCGTGAGCCGGAGGTACATGAAAAGAAGGGAGTAGGAATCGGCCTGTATCTTACAAGGAAGATTCTGAATCTCCAGGGCGGATATATAGAAGTAAGATCCCGGCCAAAAGAAGGATCTGAGTTCTGCCTTTACCTTCCAAACGAGCGGGGATAATCACAGAATTGTGATAATTCATGATTGTGACTGGTTTGTGATTTTTGCCTGCTATGATAAGTTTATCAACAATCAAAGAGGAAATGAAGGAGGCAGAAAATGAATACATGGATTGTGGAGACGAAAGGTCTTAAGAAGTATTATAAGCTTGGCAGTCATATCGTGAAGGCTTTGGACGGTGTGGATTTCCGGGTGAAGGAACAGGAATTTGTCGCGATCATCGGCAAGTCGGGGAGCGGGAAGAGTACGCTGCTGCATATGGTGGGCGGACTTGATACCCCTACCGAGGGAGAGGTATATGTTGCCGGAAAGCGTCTGGCAGGAATGACGAAGGAGGAACTTACGATTTTCCGGCGCCGGAAAGTGGGATTTATCTTCCAGAATTATAATCTGGTTCCTGAT
>CANODD010000328.1 GCA_947564705.1 uncultured Dorea sp.
TATAAGAATTTGGAATTGCTGACCACCGACGCAAAAAGCGTCTCCATATCACAGGCATTCGTAATATTGCATCTTCCTTTTCCTGTGATAAAAAGCTTCTTCCCTAATTTTTCATTCTTTTCATAGACACTAACCTCATGTCCGTTCCTTGCGGCCGTAATCGCCGCGAACATCCCCGCGGCGCCTCCTCCTACGATCAGAACCTTACTCATACTTCTCCTCCTCAGTTTGGGCCGCCTCCTCCTGCTCGCCGGACAATTCCCTCGCTCCCGGCATCTCCATCTTATCTCCCACCATGTTCAGTTCGTCCTTATTATACACCTGATATTCGTCCCAGATCTCCTCCAGTGTCTCAAGCGTCGTGATAACTTCTTTCTGCTTCTTCATACAGAGGGATACCACCAACGCGTTCACCACGCTTAACGGAGCCACCAGAGAATCTACGATAGACGCCATATCACTCCTTGCGATCAGATTACAGGAAGAATAGATGGTCATAGGCGAATGGACACTGTCCGTCAGCGTGATCACCTTCGCTTTACGGTTACTGGCATATTCAAGCGCCTTTAATGTACGCATGGAATATCTGGGGAAACTGATTCCGATTATGACATCCTCCTCATTGATCCGAATCATCTGCTCAAATATCTCACTGGGACTTGAAGTGTTCACTTCAATCACATTGTCACATACCAGGTGCAGGTAGAAACACAGGAAACTTGCAAGGGGCGCACAGCTTCTGATTCCGATCACATAGATTCTTCTTGCGTTCAGAATCACGTTCACCGCTGTCTCAAAGGTCTCATGATCGATCGCTTCCATTGTCAGTTTAATCTTCTCAATATCTGAATGCAGCACCGTTGCGAGAATCTCTCCCTGGCTGATCCTTCCGTATGTCACTTCCATGCGCTGGATGGAGTTCAGCTTCATCCGTACCATCTCGCCAAGCGCACGCTGGAATTCCGGATATCCGTCATAACCAAGAGCCATGGCAAAACGTACCACTGTAGACTCGCTGACTCCAACCTCTTCTCCCATCCTTGCCGCCGTCAGGAATGCCGCTTTATCATAATCCAGCCGAATAAAATCCGCCAGTTTCTTCTGACCTTTACTGAATTTCGGATAACCATCCTCGATCTTCTTCAATAACTCATTCTTGCTTCTCATAATATATAAAAGCCTCTTTCCTTGTTCTCTCACACCGATACTATTATAAAGCCGAAATCCAAAACATTCAAGAGAGGATTGTAACAGAAAAGAGGCCGTATGTCAGCCCCTTTTCTAAACTTAATATAAATAATTAAACCGGATAATTGCCGTTCTTTGTATCCGCCATCGCCGGGTCGATCTTTGTCTGCTGAGCCTCTCTGTACTTAAAGTAATCAGTAGCAACTTGCGGGAACAATGCGTAAGACAGCACGTCCTCATCCTGCTGGCTCCACTGTTCGCATTCTTTACGCAGAGTATCCAGCTCATCCGGGATCATATCCGCCGGACGGCAGGTGATAACTTCCGGATTTTCACCCAGAACTTTCTTCTTCACTTCCTCATTAAATGGTTTTACGGTCGCGCCGTATTTGCCGCTTAAAATATCCTTGGTCTCCTTGGTCGCCATCTTATAACGCTCGCCCATCAATACATTGAATACGGCCTGCGTACCGACGATCTGGGATGACGGTGTAACAAGCGGCGGTTCTCCAAGATCCTGACGCACTCTCGGAACTTCCTCAAGCACCTCATAATACTTATCCTCCGCATTCTGCTCTTTCAACTGGGAAGTCAGGTTGGATAACATTCCTCCCGGAACCTGGTAAAGCAGAGTCTTGATATTTACACCCATGTTCTTCGGATTCAGAAGACCACTCTCCAGTGCGGCGTCACGGATCGGGCGGAAATGATCCGCGATCTCCGCAAGAAGATTCTGGTCAAATCCGGTATCATACGGCGTACCCTTGAAGGTCTCAACCATAACTTCTGTGGCCGGCTGTGAAGTACCCAGGGCAAACGGCGACATCGCCGTATCGATTACGTCTACGCCTGCCTCGACTGCTTTCAGGTATGTCATGGACGCGACGCCCGACGTATAATGCGTGTGAAGCTGGATCGGAAGGCTGGTTGCCTCCTTAAGGGCCTCGATCATCTCCGTTGCTTTATAAGGAACCAGAAGTCCCGCCATATCCTTAAGACAGATAGACGTCGCTCCCATATCCTCGATCTTCTTCGCGATATCAACCCAGTATTCCAGTGTATAAGCGTCTCCTAATGTATAGGACAATGCAACCTGCGCGTCCGCTTTCTCTTTCACCGCCGCCGTAACCGCTGTCTGCAGGTTCCGGAGGTCGTTCAGACAATCGAAGATACGGATGACGTCGATTCCGTTTGCTACGGATTTCTGTACGAAATACTCAACTACATCATCCGCATACGGACGATATCCCAGGATGTTCTGTCCGCGGAAGAGCATCTGAAGCTTCGTATTCTTGAACCCGTCGCGGAATTTACGCAGTCTCTCCCATGGATCTTCCTTTAAGAATCTAAGGGAAGCGTCAAACGTTGCTCCGCCCCAGCACTCTACGGAATGATAACCGACTTTGTCCATCTTCTCGACGATCGGAAGCATCTGCTCCGTCGTCATACGTGTGGCAATCAGAGACTGATGCG
>CANODD010000329.1 GCA_947564705.1 uncultured Dorea sp.
CCATATTGATAAAAGCTCCTTATCAGTAATTATGGTCGCAGTACAACCACTTTATCCCTCATTTTAGCACTATCCCGCGTTCAATTCAACTAATTTATAAAGTGTTCACAAACTGTTAAAGACATCTATCGGAATCTGCAGGCCTCTTCATAGGGAATCTCTCCGCCGAAAAGACTAAGAGCGCTTCCGATCGTAAAATCAAGCCGTCCCTCCGAGAGAATACGAAACCGTTCCAAATCATCAAGGCTTCCGATTCCTCCCGCGTATGTAATCACATTCTTTTTGTGCCTGCTTAACAGCTTAACCAGTTCCTCTTCGACCCCGGCTGCTTTGCCTTCCACATCCACACCGTGCACCAGGAACTCATCGCAATACTCCGAGATCTCTGTAAGGAGCGCCTGAGTCAGTTTCACCTCGGTAAATGTCTGCCAGCGGTTCGTTACAATATAATAATCCCCGTCCCTTTTCCGGCAGCTTAAATCAATCACCACATGCTCTTTTCCCACAGCCCGGCGCAGACTCTCCATATTCTCCCAGTGTATGATTCCGTCCCGGAACACATAAGAAGTGACGATCACATGGCTTGCCCCTGACCGCAGATATTCTTCGGCATTATCCGACGTTATGCCGCCCCCGGCCTGGAGTCCCTGAGGATATGCCGCCAGCGCCCTCATCGCCTGTTTCTTTGTCTTCGTATAATATTCGGAGGAGGGCGGATTCAGGAGAATCACATGCCCTCCCTTAAGCCCGTCCTTCTGATACATCCGCGCAAAATAATCTGCATCCTGCGCCGCCTGGTAATTCTCTACTGCCTGATCGTCCTTATCCGTAAGACTCCCTCCTACGATCTGCTTCACTGTTCCGTTATGTATATCTATACATGGCCTGAATCTCATAAGCTTCTCCTTCCCGGTTTCTCGGTCCCGGTATTATCTGTTCATTTTACTCTGGAGATCAGATATCTGATCGATTAATTGACTTCTTCTCTCGCTCATGCTTCTTAACTTTTCATTTAGGTTGGATAATTTTTCGTTCCGGCGGGCCGCAATTTCATATCTATGGGGGTTCGTGTAGCTTGGCTCCGGTCTGGACATCAACTCGCTAATACTGTGCCGGGTTCGTTCTATAGCGTTATCAAGATTAGAAAGCTTCTGTTGTTTATCAAATAACCGCTCCTGCAGCCTTTGCTGATATTCTCTGTGCCTCTGCTCTCCTGCCATCCTCTTCGCATCATAAAATCTCTGCTTTACATTATGAAAACGCTCTTTCAAATTCTGGTTATCTTTTCCGGCGTTTCCCGCGTTATAAAATTGATCAGAAAGACTTCGCATCTGATCAGCGGCGGACCGAAAATCCGACGTACTGCACAACGATTCCGCCTGACCGATAATACTCTCTTTTCTGGCTTTGGCCGCATTGTATTCCATTTGCCGCTTTTCATAATCCTGCCGGGCTTTGTCGAACAAAATCTGCCGGGCGCGGCTGAATCTCTGCCACAGCAGATCGTCGTCCTCTCTACCGGCCCGTGGAGTCGATTTCCACCGCTCCATAAGCGACTTCATTTCTTCTTTTGCAGCTTTAAAATCCGTTGCATATGCAAGTGATTCCGCCTGGCTGACGATAGATTCCTTCTTATATCTTGCCTCCTGCTGCTGTGCTTTTCGTTTTTCATACTCGGTTTTTCGCTTTTCATGTATCTCTGTCCGGATAGAATTAAACCGCTCCCACAATTCGTCGTCCTTTTCTCTGGTCGTGCGGGGGAGCGCCTTCCACTCGTCAAACAAACGATTCATCTCGTCACGAACGATATTAGAGTTTGAATCTATAAGATACCGGAGACTCTGGGCTTCGCTGATAATCTGTTCCTTCTTCATCCGCGTTTGGCTAAACACTTGTTCTAACCATTCCCGCCGCTTATTGAAAAAAACGTCTTTTGCGTCTTTGAATTCTCGTCTTAAAGCAACATTGTCAGCATGCCCGCAAGAGCCGACGTTTTCTAATTCCGATTTCAATTTTTTAATCTTGTATACACATCCCGGGTCCCCATAATCAATATAACCTATTTGCCCTATGATTTCTTTCTTTTTTTTGATCCTGTCCTGCCGCGCCTCGTTGTTATACGCATACCTTTTGCTGTTGGCTTCTATCTCGTGTCTCCCACCGTCTTCTAAGTCCGGATGCCTGTCCAATGTCGTCTGAAAGAGACCGTCTATTTTTTCTGCGATATAATGACCGTGTCCTTCGCTGTCCCCGCCGTCCTTACCTCCATAAAAGACCTCGATTTCTACCGTATCGCCCGCTTTATCCCTCCATTCACGGACAACTGCTTCCGGATCTCCAAAATTACTGACAATATCACGTGTATTCGTTAATCCTTTCCTTTCCATTTTCCCTCCATATTCCCAATGAACAAATTCTCAGATTCATTATACTTATCGGAAAAAATCTTTTAAAATTAAGCAAAAATTGTGACCGTACCACGTCTAAGGGAAACATTCGCATAGCCGCGCAGGATTACGATACAGCACATATAAAAAGAGGACTGTCTGCTTTCCGACAACCCTCTTTTTTCTATCACACACAATAACAGTTAAGACAAGATCTCCAAAGACAGGTGAATAATCTGGAATTTGTCAGATAAC
>CANODD010000330.1 GCA_947564705.1 uncultured Dorea sp.
TATCTGTATCGAAGGTTATCACGACCCGGTCTACTCAGGAGAGTGGGAGATGACAGGCCAGATGCACGCGCTTCGCTATCTGAAATGGTGCCGGGGCGGAGAGTTCGAGCCTGTTCCGTGGGAGAATTGCTGATGGAGATAAAATCAGGAGGGAAGAAATATGAAGCTAGGATTTGTAACGTCGATTCTCGACGCCTGTACATATGAAGAGATGATAGAGTTTGCGTCGAAGTACGGGTTTGAATGTGTGGAGGCGGCATGCTGGCCTCAGGGAAAAGCGGAACGCAGATATGCGGGCGTCAGCCATATCGACGCCGGACGAGTGCTTCTGGATGACGGTTACGCGTCGCATATCATGGATTACGCGAAAGAAAATAACGTGGAGATCTCCGCGCTTGCTTATTATCCGAACACGATGGACGGAGAACCGGAAAAGAGGGCTGCGGCCGCAGCACATCTTAGGGATGTGATCCGTGCCAGTGCAAAGCTGGGAGTGAATATGGTCACCACCTTTATCGGGAGGGATCAGACGAAGACTGTGGAAGAGAATCTTGAGCTGGTGAAAGAGATATGGCCGCCCCTTCTTGGCCTTGCACAGGAAGAGGGAGTAAAGATTGCGATTGAAAACTGCCCTATGCTCTTTGGGCCGGATCAATGGCCGGGAGGACAGAATCTGATGACGACGCCGGCAATCTGGCGGAGGGTGTTCTCGATCCTTAACAGCGATTATCTTGGAATCAACTATGATCCGTCTCATTTCGTATGGCAGATGATCGATCCGGTCAAGCCCCTCTATGAATTCAGGGAGAAGATATTCCACGTACATTATAAGGACATCAAGTTATACCCGGAGCGTCTGGACGACTGCGGCATCATGGCATATCCCCTTGACTTCATGTCTCCGAAGATCCCGGGTCTGGGAGATGTAGACTGGGGAAGGTATGTATCCGCGCTTACGGATATCGGCTATGACGGATATACGTGTATTGAGATCGAGGACAGGGCGTTTGAAGGCTCTCAGGAGAAGGTAGAAAAAGCGCTGATCCTGAGTCAGAGGTATTTGCGGCAATATGTGTGATGTTTCATATGATCAGGCACAGAGGTATTTTAAGAGTACATCAGAAGATGATTCAGAAGACCATAAAACGGAGGAACAGTAATGAGAAGATTGAAAGCAGGAATCGTAGGATGCGGAGGAATCGCTAATGCAAAACACCTTCCGGCAATGAAAAAATGCGGGCTGTACGAGATAACCGCTTTTTGCGACGTCATAAAAGAGAAAGCAGAAGAGACAAAGAGACAATTTGGGAGCGAAGATGCCAGAGTATTTCAGGATTACAGGGAGCTGGTAAAGGAGGAGTTGGACGTTGTATACGTTACAACTCCGAACCGCTCTCATGCAGACATATCCATCGCCGCGATGGAAGCGGGGAAGGATGTTATGTGCGAGAAGCCCATGGCGAGGACATATGAAGAAGCGAAGAAGATGCTGGAGGCTTCAGAGAGGACGGGGAGGGTGCTTAATATCGCATACCAGAACCGATACCGGCCGGATGCGGCATATCTGAAGGAAATGTGCCGAAGCGGCGAGATGGGAGACATCTATTTTGCGAAAGCCCATGCTTTGAGAAGAAGAGCCGTCCCGACCTGGGGCGTCTTCCTGAACGAAGAGGAGCAGGGCGGGGGTCCATTGATCGACATCGGAACCCATGCACTGGATCTGACTCTCTGGATGATGAATAACTACGAAGTGGCGTCTGTTACGGGAGCCGTATTCCATAAATTATCTGATCAGACGGATCAGGGCAACGCGTTCGGGGACTGGGACCCAGAGCTTTTTAAGGTCGAAGACTCCGCGTTTGGGTTTATCCGCATGAAGAACGGGGCGGTCATAGAGCTGGAAGCAGCCTGGGCGCTGAATACACTGGATGTAGACGAAGCGAAGACAAGTATCTGCGGAACGAAAGCGGGTGCGGATATGAAGGACGGGCTTCGTATCAACAGGATTCATCACAATGTACCCACGGTGGAAAAACCGGACCTGTCGGGAGGAGGCGTCGATTTCTTCGCAGGAGACGAGAAATCCGCCGCCGATGTGGAACAGGAACTTTTCTATCATATCGTAGCTGACGGGGCAGAACAGACCGTAAGGCCTGAGCAGGCCGCGGTGGTTACCCGCATTCTTGAGGCCGTATATTGTTCGGCAAAGAGCGGGGAGACAGTATATTTTGACTGATTAACGGGACAGGGAGGAGCATATGGACACAAGAGACTTAAAACAGTTATTATCTGTGATGTCGTTACGGGAGAAGATCGGACAGATGATACAGCTTACAGGGATATATTTTGATGAGGAGGCTGTACTCACCGGTACGGTAGGGGAGCAGGAGCCTCCTGAGTGGGTGGTCAGGTATGCGGGCTCTGTCCTGGGAATGGACGGGGCGGAAAGGCTTGGCGCCGTCCAGAAAAAATATATGGAGGAGCATCCGCATCATATACCGCTTCTTTTCATGGCGGATATCATACATGGATACAGGACGATCTCACCGATTCCGCTTGGACAGGCATGCTCCTTCCATCCGGATCTGGCACACGAGGCAGCAAAGCATGCCTGTCCAAGCG
>CANODD010000331.1 GCA_947564705.1 uncultured Dorea sp.
CCTGTGATATGGAGACGCTTTTTGCGTCGGTGGTCAGCAATTCCAAATTCTTATACAGCAGTTTTTACGGATATACGAACCAGGATGCGATACGTTTTTTTGAGGAGTTGGGGGTAAAGACGAAGACGGAGCGGGGAGACCGGGTATTCCCGGAATCAGATCATTCCTCAGATGTGATCCGGGCAATGGAGCGTGAGATCAAGAAGCTTGGCGTCAGGGTATTTCTGAATACAAAGGCAGAAAAGATATTGACGGAGAACGGGAGATTTTCCGGAGCGGAGTTTGTGAGAGACGGGAAGGAAGGCAAAGAAGGAAGAAAGGAAATAAAAGGAGACGCCTGCATTATCGCCACGGGCGGATTATCCTATCCTTTAACCGGTTCGACAGGAGACGGATATCGTTTTGCCGGCGAATGCGGACATAGTGTGGCTCCTTGTATGCCGTCGCTGGTTCCTGTGGAAGTCAGGGAATCATGGGCAGGCGGCCTTATGGGGCTTTCTCTCCGTAACGTCAGGCTGTCGGTTTATCAGGGGAAAAAGCGGTTGTATGAGGATTTCGGCGAGATGCTGTTCACGCATTATGGCGTCAGCGGACCGTTGGTCATCAGCGCCAGCAGTTATGTGGGCCCTAAGCTTAAGAAACAGGAATTAAAGATTGAGATTGATTTAAAACCGGCGTTAGATGAAGAACAGTTAGATCAGAGGGTGCAAAGAGATTTTGAAGAGAACCAGAACCGCCAGTTTAAGAATGCGCTTGGAAAATTGTTCCCTTCCAAATTAGTTCCGGTTATGGTAGAATTAAGCGGGATCAATCCGGAGAAAAAGGTCAATGTTATTTCCAGGGAAGAGCGTCTTAGATTCGTGTACCTGATCAAGCATCTTACTTTGACTGTAACGGGGCTGCGGGATTATGATGAGGCGATCATTACCAAAGGCGGTGTTAAGACAAAGGAGATCGATCCGGGAACGATGGAGTCGAAGCTGGTGAAGGGGCTTTACTTCGCGGGGGAAGTGCTGGATCTGGATGCGCTGACCGGCGGGTTTAATCTGCAGATTGCATGGTCTACGGCTTATGCGGCCGGAAGCAGTATAGGCCGGTAAATATATATCAGGAACAAAGAAGAATCAGAGAGTTCATAAATATAGAAAGGGAGAAGAGACGATGGGATACAACGTTGCGATTGACGGACCGGCGGGTGCGGGAAAGAGTACGATCGCCAAACTGGTGGCGGAGGAAAAGGGTTATATCTATGTGGATACGGGGGCGATGTACCGAGGGCTTGCAATACATTTTCTGGACAGAGGGATTCAGGCAGAGGATACGGTAAAGATCATCGAGGCATGTAAGGACGCGGATGTGAAGATTCAATATGAAGACGGTGTGCAGCAAGTCTATCTGAACGGTGTGAATGTCACAGGAAGGCTCCGCGATGAGGCGGTCGGGCGGATGACGTCAAAGTGTTCCGTAATTCCGGAGGTCCGCGCCAAGCTTCTGGATCTCCAAAAGGGGCTTGCAAGGACGCAGGATGTGGTCATGGACGGAAGGGACATCGGTACTTGTGTGCTGCCGGACGCGGATGTAAAGGTCTATCTGACGGCGAGTGTCAGAACCCGCGCAAAGCGCCGTTATGACGAGTTGATCGCCAAAGGCGGGGTCTGTGATCTGAATGAGATAGAGAAAGATATCAGGGAGAGGGACGAACGCGATATGAACCGTGAGACGGCGCCCCTTAGGCAGGCTAAGGATGCGGTTCTGATTGACAGCTCGGATATGACGATCGAAGAAGTCGTCAGGAGGATTGTCGGATTGTGTGAATAGGAAGGAACCGAAGATGAAGATTGAATCAGCGAAGAGGGCGGGGTTCTGCCCCGGTGTGAAGCGCGCGGTGGAAACGGTGTATGAACAGGTACGGCTGCGTCAGAATCAGAAGATATATACCTATGGCCCCATTATCCATAACGAGGAAGTGATCCGGGATCTTGCCGGACAGGGAGTAGAGATCATTCATTCCGAAGAAGAGTTGAAAGAGCTCCATGAGGGGACGGTTATCATCCGTTCGCATGGTGTTGCCAGAAAGATCTATGAACGGATGGAGGCCCAGGGGCTTGCTTACGTCGACGCTACCTGCCCGTTTGTGAAGAAGATTCATAATATTGTGGATGAAGAAAGCAGGAAGGGAGCTTATATTGTAATTATCGGGGACGGCAAGCATCCTGAGGTGGAAGGTATCAGGGGATGGGCGCAGGATCAGGTCAGCGTGATACAGACGGAGGAGGAAGCGCGCCGGTTTCAGCTTGAAAATGCAGACCAGAAAGTATGTGTCGTATCCCAAACGACATTTAATTACAAGAAATTCAAAGATTTAGTTGAAATTATCTCTAAAAAGAGGTATGATATAATTGTTTTAAATACGATTTGCAATGCGACAAAGGAACGCCAGGAAGAAGCAAGGCGTATTGCAAGGCGGGCAGGGGCTATGATTGTTATTGGCGACAGGCGCAGCTCCAATACCCAGAAGTTATTTGAAATCTGCAGAAATGCATGTGCGGATACGTACTATATACAGACACTTGACGATTTGGATATGAATCAATTAAGGTCCGT
>CANODD010000332.1 GCA_947564705.1 uncultured Dorea sp.
TCCGTCTTGATAACGGAATTGAGAGATTTGCCGAGAACTTGCCGTCATCGGAGACAACGGAACCGGCAAGACTACTTTACTTAAGATTCTCAATCAGGTTATTCCCGCAGATACAGGAACCTTCTCCCTCGGAACGAACGTCGAGATCGGATACTATGACCAGGAGCATCATGTACTTCACATGGACAAGACGATATTTGACGAGATCTCCGACGACTATCCGGAGCTTACGAACACAAAGATCCGCAATATGCTCGCTGCTTTCTTATTTACGGGGGACGACGTCTTCAAACGGATCGGCGACTTAAGCGGAGGAGAACGGGGCCGGGTATCCCTTGCCAAACTGATGCTCTCCAGAGCCAATTTCCTTATCTTGGACGAGCCCACCAACCATCTGGACATCTCCTCCAAGGAGATTCTGGAGAAAGCATTGAATGAATATACCGGAACTTTACTCTATGTGTCCCACGACCGGTATTTCATCAATCAGACCGCCACCCGTATCCTGGAGCTTGTCAACCGGACTTTCGTGAATTATATCGGAAATTATGACTATTATCTGGAGAAAAAGGATGAGCTGACAGCCGTCTACGCCGGTCCGGATCACTCTCCCGGTATCGCCTCTTCCGGGAATGTCTCTGAATCGAAGCTTAGCTGGCAGGAACAGAAGGAAATTCAGGCAAAAGAACGGAAAAGATTAAATGAGCTTAAGAAAACCGAAGAACGCATTACCGAACTGGAGGAACGGGACGCCGCCATTGATGAGACGATGTCTTTGGAAGAAGTATTTACGAATTCCGTCAGATGCCAGGAACTGGCTGACGAAAAAGCAGCGATTGCCGCTGAATTAGAACATTTATACGAGAGATGGGAAGAACTCGAGAATTAAAAACAGGCTGTTGTAAAATGCCAAATCCCCGCGGCATACATGTAATCTTATCGATACTTGCGTCTGTATGCTGCAAAGCCGCCGCATTTTACAACGGTCTCTTTTTTACTGTGGTTTATATCCGAATTTAAAAGGATTATTTATTTTTCTTCCATGGCCGGCCTTTTCCAAGCCATCCCTTCTCTCTCCAATACTCCTGATCTACAGGATTCATTCCCTTCTTGTGCATATGGCGCATAATATAGAACAATATCTCCGTCCGTATAGACGGTTCTACTTTGTCCGTCTCCCTGGTCAGCTTAAGGGATAATTTATCAATATCTTCCACAATCTTTTCTTTTACCGATGCGGCCACGCCTTCCCAGCTTATGGCCCCCACCGCAATCCCATAGGTATAGATCCTGGCTACTCCCCAGAAACGCAGGCTGCTCTTCATATCCTTAAGCGTCGAACGCATCCCGCCTCCGGCTCCGGTAGTGATACATACCGCCTGCTTGCGGAACATACTCTCCTCCGGCCTGTGTACCATAAAGCGGTATCCATAATGATCCAGAAGCGCTTTCAACGCCCCCGTCACATGAAGTACATGAACCGGCGAGGTAAATACCAAAAGATCCGCCTCATCGATCATACGGGTCACACGCTTCATGTACATCAGATAATCCGGACATTTCTTCTCGCTTTCCGTAATACATACTGCACACCCTCTGCAAAACTCCGGCATATCCTTCGGCAGAAATAATTCAATAATCTCATCGCCGTCTTCCGCGATCTTCTCGATCACCATTCTCCCGATGTGATAACTCGAACCCTGCCTTAATGTGCCGTTAATCATCAGTATCTTCATCCTGCCACTTTCTCCCTTCTGCTGATCTATGTTTATCCTGCGTGCCGGCGCAGACTTTAATATCATCCGCACCCGCCGTATTTTACATTTATACGAATTAAATTATACCATCTTCCGCAAAAAAATGGTATGGTTTTCATCAGAAATTTCACGGAAAGTAAACTTGACATATCAGATCACCCCTGATATACTTGATATATGGAAAGTTAGTTTTCCATTCTTACATCGAAAAACACAAGGAGGATTGATGAAAATGACCGTTAAACAGAAGAAGCTATTTATGCTTATCGCAGGATTTCTGGCTCATGCCGCCGCTTGCATAATAAAAGGACTCCATATCACTGACAGCCGGTTCCTTTATCTCTGTCTGACTCTGATCCAGTACGGCGGTATGATCGCATTCATATTCGGAGTCAACTACTTCGGCACCACCTATCAGTATGAAAAGTACCCCGAAGAAAGCGCCCAGACCGTCATAGACCAGAATGATGAACGCACCCGCACCATCCACAACCTGGCAAAAGCAAAAGCTTTCAACATTATTACCTATGTGCTGATCCTTCTCCCTGCCTTGCTGTTTGAGATGAAAGCCGACCTGATTGAAATCGCCGCCTCCGGGACCGCGTTAATCATCCTGGGGATTTCTTATCTTTACTTTTATTTGAAATATTCGAAAGAAATGTAGATAAGAGGAAGAATAAAAACTTTTGCCATAAAATAGTTTATACTCTACGCATGAGGTGTTATAATAAAACCAAATCAGATATGATTATGAAGCATTTAAGAATATGAGAGGAGAATGGTTATGAGTACTCTTGAGAAGACAATCTCTATTTTAGAAGTGCTATCAG
>CANODD010000333.1 GCA_947564705.1 uncultured Dorea sp.
AGTTATTAATTCACGTGAATTATCCTAATCCAAATAAATTATTTACCCTTTCGCAGCTCCTAAGAACACGCCGGAGAAGCAGACCACCAAGCAAAGCCGCCTGGAGGAAGTCATCCAGTTTATGGAAGCCCATATCTGCGAGCAGCTCAAACTTTCGGATATCTGCAGCGAATTCTCCATCAGCCGTTCCTCCCTGCAGTCGCTGTTCCACTCGGAAAAAGACTGCGGAGTCATTGATTACTTTAATCAAATGAAGATTCAGCGCGCCAAAGACATCATCCGCGAAGGAACTATGAATTTTACGGAAATTGCATACTACCTTTCCTACAGTTCTCTTCCCTACTTTTCCAGACAGTTTAAGGCCGCCTTGGGAATGTCTCCGTCCGAATATTCCTCTTCCGTGAAAGGAATAACCGACGCGCTGAAGGGAAATCGAAAGGATACATAAAAAAGTAAAATTGCAAAAGCCAAACAGTAAAAACAAAAAGGCTGCCATATGAACAACCGCTGTATTACATAACGGATTGTCTATATGGCAGCCTTGCCAGTTCCTGTTATTCCTTATATTGTAACGTCATATTCTTACATCTGCTCAGATCTCTGTCAGAAATGCCTTATATCCTTTATAAGCCTCATACACATCAGCCTTGCTGGTTACTTCCCACGGCGCATGCATGGACAATACCGCGACGCCGCTGTCGATCACTTCCATGCCATAATTCGCCATAATATAGGCGATCGTTCCGCCTCCGCCCACGTCTACCTTGCCAAGCTCGGCGTACTGATACGCTACCTCTTTGGCCTCCATCGCTCTTCTGATCTGCGCCAGATATTCCGCATTCGCGTCATTCGAACCGCCCTTGCCTCTGCTACCGGTAAATTTATTGAAAACCAGTCCCTTTCCAAAGAATGCTGAACTGCGCTTCTCGAATGCCTCTGCGAACATCGGGTCAAACGCCGCGCTGACATCCGACGAAAGCATCTTGGAATTCTGCAAAGTACGTCTCACCTTAAGATCTGATTCTCCGCCTTCTAACGCGATAAGCTCGGCGATCACATTCTCAAAGAAGCGTGAATGCATGCCCGTCGCTCCTACGCTTCCGATCTCTTCCTTATCTACCAGGACACAGCAAGCCGTCCTGTCGACCTCTTCCACATCCAACATAGCAAATAATGATGTGAATGCACATACTCTGTCATCCTGACCATACGCCAGGATCATGCTTCTGTCGATACCGCAGTCTCTCGCCTTACCCGCCGGAACGATCTCCAACTCTGCCGAACCAAAATCATCCTCTTCTATATCGTAGTATTCCTTCAGGAGCCGTAAAACATTCGCCTTTACAGCCTCTTTCTCCTCCTTATCAAGACCTTCTTCCGTCTCAATCGGACGGCTTGCCAAGAGCAGGTCAAGCTTCTCGCCCTCAATCACTTCCTTCGCTTTCTTCTCCATCTGCTGCGCCGCAAGGTGCACAAGAAGATCCGTGATGACGAATACCGGATCATCCTCATTCTCTCCGATATTTACATGAATCACCGTACCGTCTTTCTTCGCAACGACGCCATGAAGCGCTAACGGAAGCGTAACCCACTGATATTTCTTGATTCCTCCGTAATAATGCGTATCCAGATAAGAGAATTCATCATTCTCATACAGCGGATTCTGCTTCACATCGATACGGGGAGAATCAATATGGGCTCCCAGAATATTCATACCCTCCTCAAGCGGCTTCCTGCCGATATGGAATATGGCAATCATCTTATCCATACATACGGCATATACCTTATCCCCGGCTTTCAGCGGTTCCCCGGCCTTCAGCACCTCTTCCAAAGCCCGGTATCCTTTCTTCTCAATCCTCTCCACCGTAGTCCAGACACATTCCCGCTCTGTCTTTCCGGCGTCCAGACACAGCTTGTATTCCTTCGCTACCTGTTCCAACTGTGCAAGATCGGCGGATTTATAAGACTTCCATACATTTTTTTTCTCCATGGTCGATCACAACCTCCCTTTTTATCATTTCTAATCCCCATTATACCAGATTGTCAACAATCTTCCATCCTTCTTTTACTTAAATTTTTCTAAACACTTCTTAGTTTTTCCGCAAATTCATTACTTAATGTAATCTTTGCCACATAAAATACATCGCCGGTCATATATACCGTCCAGTCGTCCTCGATCTCCACCTGAAGTTCTCCTCCCGGCATATGGACGATCACCTTATTATTCGTCATTCCAAGCTTATACGCCACACCTGCCGCCGCGCATGCCCCAGTTCCTGACGCCAGCGTGTACCCAGCGCCTCTCTCATATATCTCGATTGCGACATGTTCTTTATCGACCACCTTCATAATCTGTGTATTCACACGATTCGGGAAATACCTCGCCATCTCCGCGTAATCCCCGATCTTGCACACCAACGGCTTCGATATCTCCCTCATAGGGATAACACAATGAGGGTTACCGATCGACACACAGGTAACCGGATACAGCGTTCTTCCGAATACCATATCTTCATTGATAACCTCCCGGTCCTCCCCCGTCACCGGAATATCCTCGCTGCGGAAAGACAGCCGTCCCATAGAC
>CANODD010000334.1 GCA_947564705.1 uncultured Dorea sp.
TAAAGCTTGATGTTAGAGACGCTTTCTATGTAGGAGAGAATAAAATAATTGTTTCGCTTCCGGAAATTAGTCATTCACCGACATCCACGGAATATTTTAATTTCAATTATGATGAAGAGACCTCGGACCATCGCGGGAAAGAGGAGAAGAATTCTGGGGAAACAAAGATTTTTAATATAGATAAGATGAGGATGTGTGTCTAAGAAAGGAGGAGCAGTCATGGGAACGATATATCATCACGGATTTAGTTATAAGATAGAGAACTTTTGCAAATGTTTGGAAATGAAAATGATAACGGTTATGCTTGCAATTGAGTTTACATTATACTTATTTACAGTGTATAAGGGATTTGGATGGAGTTATCTTCCGATTATCGGTTTTATCATGTTATTTACAGTGGTGGGTAGTGTAATTGTATTCTATATGAGGGCGGATCGATACCTGTTGATGATAATCGTTCTTTTGCTGAATTTGGGATTTGTAGTTCAAGAGATTGAATCCGGGGGTGATATGAAGATTTCCGGGTTTATGATGAAGTTTGGAGTAGCCGTGGTATCAGCATTTCTGGCAGCTTTTTTTTATAAATATCTTGCAGATGTTTTTAGAGACGACAGAGGCATCTTGGTTATTATGGTTATTCAGTTTCTCATCTGTATTACTATGTGCCTGGTAGGGGTACGGATCGGCGATATGAGTGGGCAGGGAGCTGTTATTACGTTAACGGTAAAAGGAATATCAATTACGCCGTTTGAGGTTGTGAAGATGCTGTATCTTTTGGTTGTTTCTGCGCTTTTGTGCAAAGATAAGGCGGATATATTATATGTAGGAAGTTGGAGAATTCAAAGAGAAGTTTTTTTGATGATGCATACAGGATTTCTTTTGTTTTTTTTCCTTCTGTGTAAGGAACTTGGAACAGCGCTTGTTGTCTATCTTACAGGGATGATTATGCTTTGGATTTATGGAAAAAACAGAAGATGGATTCTTACGTTACTTTTACTTTCCATAATAGGGATTGGAGCAGTGTGGTTTATTTGTGATCAGATACTTTGTCCTAAGGTGGTAGCCGGGGAAGTAAATTTTCCTGGAATTGTGGAAAAATTAGTAAAGAGATTTGGGACGGCGCTCCATCCAGAAGTTTCAGCGTCGGACGAGGGATATCAGGGGACCCTTGGTTTAGAGGCATTAACGGTGGGAGGATTTCTCGGTCTTGATACGGAGCGTTACCGTCTGCCTCTTCCGGAGGCGTCAACAGATATGGTTTTTGCAAATACAGTTCAAACATGCGGATTTTTAATAGGAACTGCTATTATAATAGCCTTTTTTGCATTGTTGAAAAGAGGCGTTGCAATCGTGTTTGCATGTAAGGACATCTATTTCCAAGGACTTTCTATGTCTATAGTAGTTTTGCTGTCAGTCGAATCAATGATTCATATTGGTTATAATATTGCTGTATTTCCGATTACAGGAATTCCGTTATATTTCGTATCGCAAGGGTTTACGGCAGTTGTAACGGCAATGGTTCTTGCAGCGGTTCTTCTTGTGATATCAACAGGTACTGTAGAAGGGGGAAAATGATATGGATCTGGTAAGAGGGCGGATTAGAAAGACATTCTTAATACTGGGATTCATTTTTATATTGGAACTTGGTGTGCTTTTCTATAATTCTGGTACTGTGAAAGGGGTAAGTGAAAGGGCGGATAGTCTTAAAACATATGCGGTTGCGTCGAGGGAAGACGATACGGTTCTTCCTGGAGATTTTTATGACAGAAACGGAACTCTTCTCGCGGAGACAGTTTTTCAGGTAGAGAAGGAATATGATGGAGAAGAAAAGCAGAAAGAACAAAGAGTGAGGAAAACAAATTATATTAATGGAGGAGCTTATTCTCAACTGCTGGGTTATACCGGGAAGCGGATGTTAGATATATCATCTGGAACAGCGGAAAAGGTTGTAAGTTGCAGAGATGCCTGCAGATTGATGTCTTTTATGGATAGTGAATACTGGGGGAATAACGGATTATATGCTACAACTGGAATAAACGGGAATAAGGGACAAGATGTTACGTTGACAATAGACCATAAGGTTCAGATGAAAGTTTATGAAACACTGTCTGAAGAAATGGATGAAAAAAATACCCGTGGCTCTGCTGTTATTATGAATGCTAGGACGGGTGAGATACTATCTATGGTTACATTTCCGGCCTATGATTTTAATAATCTGGAAAATGCCAGAGAGGAGATGCATAAAGCGGAAGAGGAAAAAGGGCTTGAACCTGGGTTCCCGGTCAGCTATAAAGGGCCGGTTGCGCCCGGGAGCATCTTTAAAATACTCACAGCAGTAGCGCTTTTGGATCACGGTATGGAGGATTACACGGTGGAAGACAAACCGTTTGAAATAAATGGCTGGCAGTGCAACAATTCTTATTATTCAGTAGGAGATAAGATTACATATTATGAAGGCATAGAACGTTCGTCTAATGTTTTTTATGCCCATGCGGCGTTGGAATTGGGGGCTGACAAACTTAGGGAGACAGCAGAAAAGTTTATGTTGTTTGAAGAGATG